>NZ_JBMOWY010000006.1:0-65754 GCF_049310345.1 Stenotrophomonas sp. GZD-301
GCTGCTCTTCGCGCCGAACATCACCACCCCGCGCTGCGCGCGATGGCCGACCAACGGTCGGCTCTACCTGGAATCAACCTCCGGAGACCGCGCCGTGGACGGGGCTGCGGTTACGCGGCGGCGCGCTGTGCGGCCGGGGCTTCCTGCGGCCGCAGCCAGAGCGCCACGCCCACGCCCAGCAGCGCGAACAACGCGGCACCGTACTGCGCATGGATCATGCCCTGCAGGGCTGCGTCACTGCTGGCGCCGGCGCTGCCGCGACCGGCGTTGGCCAGCATCACCAGCAACGCCAGGCCCAGCGCGCCGCCGATCTGCTGGGCGGTGGCGGCCATGCCCGAGGCCACCCCCTGCTGCGCGGCGGGTACGCCCTGCCCGGCCACGATCCACATCGAGGTCCAGGTGATGCCCTGGCCGAGGCTGAGCACCACGATGCCCGGCAGCAGGGCCCAGTAAGTGGCGCCATACGGCAACGCGACGGCAACCGCGGCGATGCCGATCGCGCCGGCCAGCATGCCCACCGCCAGCACCTGGCGCGGCGAACGCTGCGCGAGCATGCGCTCGGCGATGCGGATGCCGAAGGTGCACACCAGGGTCGGCGGCAGGAACGCCAGGCCCGCCTGCAGCGCGCTCCAGCCGTAGCCATCCTGGTAGTACAGCGCCAGGAAGTAGTACTGCACGCCGTAGCTGCTCATGAACAGCATCGTCAGCAGCATCGCCGCGCGCAGGCTGCGCAGGCGCAGCAGCGAGAACTGCATCAGCGGGTCGCGGCTGCGGCGTTCGATCTGCACGAACGCGGCCAGCATCACCGCCGACACGACCAGGCAGACCAGCGTGAGCGGGGCCGACCAACCCCATTCCGGGCCCTGCACCAGGGTGGTCACCAGCAGGCTGCCGCCGAGGGTCACCGTCACGCAGCCGGCCAGATCGAACGAGCGGCCCGCCAGCGGTGCGGGATCGCGCGGCAGCCACCAACCGCCCAGCAGCGCGCAGCCGCCGGCAAACGGCACGATCACCAGCAGTACCGAGGCCCACCCGAAGCTCTGGGTCAGCACGCCACCGAGCAGCGTGCCCAGGGCCAGGCCGCCGGCGCTGGCCATCGACCAGATCGCCAGCGCGCGATTGCGCGGCGCGCCTTCGGCATAGATCGTGTTGATCAGCGCCAGCGTGGCCGGGAACAGCAACGCCGCGCCGATGCCCTGCACCGCCCGGGCCGCGATCAGCAGCCACGCACTGGTGCTGAAACCGCCGACCAGCGAGGCCAGCGCGAACAGCGCCATGCCGAGCCGATAGACCCGGCGGCGCCCCAGCAGATCGGCCGCGCGGCCGCCGAGCAGCAGGCAGCCGCCGAACGCCACCGTGTAGCCGCTGACGATCCACTGCAGCTGCTGGGCATTGATGCGCAGCTGCGCGCCCATCTCGTGCAGGGCGACGAAGATGATCGTGGAATCCAGCGCGATGATCAGCTGGGCGGTGGCGAGCAGGGCCAGGGCCAGGCGGGGGAACGCCGGCGCGGGGGCGCCAGCGGGAGACAAGGGGGAGGTCATGCCGACTCGGTGGGACGTAAGAAGGTGGGCAGTCTCATTGATGACGCTTCACAAATAAACCCGGATACTTCGATATCTGTCATGCATATCCGCATGAATCGGAGGAGCGATGGACCTCAACGCCGTGCGCATGCTGGTGCAGGTGGCCGAAGCACGCAGCTTCACGGTCGCCGCCGGTCAGCTCGGAATCAGCCAGTCCGGGCTGTCGCGGGCGATCGGGCGACTGGAAAGCGCGCTCGGTGTGCGCCTGCTCCACCGCAATACCCGCAACGTCAGCCTGACCCCGGACGGCCGGCAGTTTGTCGAGCACTGCGCCCCCCTGCTGAGCGGGCTGGAGGATGCAGAGCGCCGGCTGGGCGACCGCCCCTCCACGCCCTCGGGCGTGTTGAAACTGACGGCGCCCTCGATGTTCGGGCGCAAGGTGCTGGTGCCGCTGGCCGGGCAGTTGATGGCAGCGCACCCGCAGCTGCAGTTCGAGCTGGTGCTCAACGACCGGCTGGTCGATCTGGTCGAGGAAGGCTTCGATGCCGCGCTGCGCACCGGCCCGATCAGCGACGTGCGGATGGTGGCGCGCCCCTTGCGGCCGTTGAACTGGGTCACGGTCGCCTCCCCCGCCTACATCGCCCGGCACGGGGAGCCGGCCACGGTGGATGATCTGCACGCGCATGCCTGCCTGGCGGTGCGCAACCTGCGCAGCGGGCGGCTGGTGGACTGGCAGTTCCGCGAGGGGGACGGGCTGCGTGACGTCACCCCGCCGGCCCGGATGGTGTTCGACAGTGGTGATCCGCTGGTGGAAGGCGCGCTGGCCGGCGTCGGGATCGTGCAGGTGATGGATTTCGCGGTGGCCGATGCCCTCGCCGATGGCCGCCTGCAGCGCGTGCTGCAGCCGTTCGAAGGCCGCAGCCGCGCGTTGTCGCTGGTGTATCCGCCGTCGCGGCAGGCCTCGCCGAAGCTGAAGGTGCTGGCCGAGGCGCTGCTTGCCGGCGACTGGTAGCAGCCGCGGGCGCTGGCCCACCGATGAGGCGCATGCCCCACCGATGGGACCGGCCGATCAGCCGGCGAAACGGTCGGTGGCGCGCACCAGCGCGTCCACGTTCTCCGCTTCGAATGCCGAGTGGCCCGAGGCCGGGCTGATCTCCAGCGTGGATGCCGGCCACGCCTTGTGCAGTTCCCAGGCGTTCTGCAGCGGGCACACCACGTCGTAACGGCCGTGCACGATCACGCCGGGAATATCGGCGATGCGGTGGGCGTCGCGCAGCAGCTGCTCTTCCACCTCGAAGAAGCCACCGTTGACGAAGTAGTGGTTCTCGATGCGCGCGAAGGCCAGCGCGAACTGCGGGTCTTCGTGGCTGTTCACGAAGTCGTCGTCCACGTGCAGGAAGCTGGTGGCGCCTTCCCACACGCTCCAGGCCTTGGCGGCGGCCAGGCGCGTGGCCTCGTCGTCGCTGGTCAGGCGGCGGTGGAACGCGGAAATCAGGTCGTGGCGCTCCACGGCCGGGATCGGCTTGAGGTAGTGCTCCCACGCGTCGGGGAACAGACGGTTGGCGCCTTCCTGGTAGAACCACTCCAGCTCCCAGCGGCGCAGCATGAAGATGCCGCGCAGCACCAGTTCGGTCACGCGCTGCGGGTGCGTCTGGGCGTAGGCCAGCGCCAGGGTGGAGCCCCAGCTGCCGCCGAACACCTGCCAGCGATCCACCTTGAGGTGCTCGCGCAGTTTCTCGATATCGGCCACCAGATCCCAGGTGGTGTTGTCCACCAGGTCGGCATGCGGCGTGGAACGGCCGGCACCGCGCTGGTCGAACAGGATGATGCGGTACTTGGCCGGGTCATGGAACTGGCGCATCTTCTCGCTGCAGCCACCACCCGGGCCACCGTGCAGCATCACCACCGGCTTGCCGTCGGGGTTGCCGCACTGCTCGAAGTACAGCGTGTGGCGATCATCGACCTTCAGGCTGCCGACGTCGTAGGGAGTGATGGCGGGGTACAGCGTACGCATGACGGAACTCCGTTGTTGGGGACAGGCACGCACGGGCGGGTTCACCACTCGCGCGGGCTGATCAGGTCTTCGACATCCACATCGAACCCGTAGCTGCGCGCGATGAAATCGACATCGCTGCCGATGGTCTCGCGTGCCACGGTTTCCAGTTCGCTGCCCTGCGCTTCGAAGGCTTCGCCAAGCACGTTGAATTCGAGCGTGGCTGCATGGGTCAGCGCGCACAGCGCCGCCGCATCGACGGGCGGCTCGCGCTCGATGCGCTCGCACAGGCGCAGCAGGATCTGCCGGCCCTGTTCGACCAGGGGCGCGGGAAAATAGCTGTCCTGACGCATGTCATGAAGAAACGGGTGCGCCAGGACCTTGGCATTGCGAAGCAGCATGGTGCGTCCTTTCGGGTGGAACGCCATTCTACCCACGGCATTGTTGCCGCTGGGTTCAAACCACGCCGGGCAGACAGCCGCAGGTCACGCGGTCGCGCTGTTCGAGATCGCGTACGGTGGACACGCGATCGAACCCGGCCTGTTCGAACAGCGCGCGGATCGCGTCACCCTGATCCCAGCCATGTTCGATCAGCAGCCAGCCACCGGGCAGCAGGTGCGCACCGGCGCCCGCAACGATCACGCGGATATCGTCCAGTCCATCCGGCCCGGAGGCCAGCGCGCTCGCCGGTTCATGGCGCAGATCGCCCTGCAGCAGATGCGGATCATCGCTGGCGATGTAGGGCGGGTTGCTGGCGATCAACGCGAAGCGCTGGCCGGCCAACGGCGCATACCAGGACCCTGCGACGAACACCACGTTGTGCACGCCATTGGCCGCCGCGTTGCGACGCGCCACGGTGAGGGCCTCGGCGCTGGCGTCGGTGGCGGTGATGCGGGCCTGCGGGCGCTCGCTGGCCAGGGCCAGGGCGATCGCGCCGCTGCCCGTACCAAGGTCGGCCACATCCACGGCGGTCTCCACCGGCAGCCGGTCCAACGCCAGCTCGACCAGCAGCTCGGTTTCCGGGCGGGGGATCAGTGTGGCCGGGCTGACCGCTAGGTCCAGCGTCCAGAAGCCGCGCCGGCCCAGCAGGTAGGCCACCGGCTCGCCGGCCTGGCGGCGTGCCAGCAGGGCCTGGAAGGCGGCCACCGCGTCGGCGTCGAGCAGATCGGTGGCGTGCGCGAACAGCCAGCTGCGTTCGCGGCCGAGGACGTGCAGCAGCAGCAGTTCGGCCTCGTGCCGCCCCTCCACGCCGGGCAGGGTGGCGGCGGCCTCGGCCAGCAGCTGTCGAACGTCGCGCGGGGCGGCAGTCATGGCGGGGATCGTGCAGGAACGGGCGCGCAGTGTAGTGCACCGTCACAGCGCGGCTGCAGCCGGGAGCGACGCGGGCGCGTGCGGCGCCGCGGGCAGCGTGGCTGACCGGTTCGTTCAGGCTTCAGGATGTGCGGATAAGTGCTGGCTATGGCGCAGACGAGCAGCAACGGGAGCGATGTCATTGCGCTGCAACGCATTCGGGCGATATCGGTCCAAGGATTCATCTTTGGATCATCTCATTTCGATAGACTCAACCTATCGTATAGATGCAATCAATGGATTGTCCTTATGGGAAAGGAGCCGCTAACCTGTGTTGGTCGCTTCACCCACCCCTTCACCAAGAGGAACAACGATGTCGCTCATCAACACCCAGATCCAGCCGTTCGAAGCCAACGCCTACCAGAACGGCGAGTTCATCAAGGTCTCCGACAGCACCCTGAAGGGCCAGTGGTCCGTGCTGATCTTCATGCCGGCCGCGTTCACCTTCAACTGCCCGACTGAAATCGAAGACGCCGCCGACCATTACGCCGAATTCCAGAAGGCCGGTGCCGAGGTGTACATCGTCACCACCGATACCGAGTTCTCGCACAAGGTGTGGCACGAAACCTCGCCGGCCGTGGGCAAGGCCCAGTTCCCGCTGGTCGCCGATCCGACCCACACCCTGACCAACGCCTTCGGCGTGCACATTCCGGAAGCGGGCCTGGCCCTGCGCGGCACCTTCATCATCAACCCGGAAGGCGTGATCAAGACCCTGGAGATCCACTCCAACGAGATCGCCCGTGACGTCTCCGAGACCCTGCGCAAGCTCAAGGCTGCACAGTTCACCGCCGCCAACCCGAACCAGGTGTGCCCGGCCAAGTGGAAGGAAGGCGAGAAGACCCTGACCCCGTCGCTGGATCTGGTCGGCAAGATCTAAGCAACGCCTCATCCCCATTCCCGTTTCGACGGGAGTGGGGGTGAACCCAAGCCGGTGCCGCGATGCGCCCGCTTTGGTTCACCCCCACGCTGCGCAGATGTACCGTTGCGGTACGTCGATGCCGTCCCCTTGCCTGAATCAAGGAGTTTTTCGATGTTGGATGCCAACCTCCAGTCCCAGCTCAAGACCTACCTGGAACGCGTCACCCGCCCGATCCAGATCACGGCGCACGTGGACGACGGCGCCAAATCGCAGGAGATGCTGGAGCTGCTCAACACCCTGACCACCCTGTCGACGCAGATCCAGCTGGACGTGCGCCGCGATGGCAGCGAGCGCACCCCCTCCTTCGCGCTGACCACGCCGGGCCAGGACATCCACCTGGCCTTCGCCGGGCTGCCGATGGGCCACGAGTTCACCTCGCTGGTGCTGGCGCTGCTGCAGGTGGGCGGGCATCCGTCCAAGGCCACTGCCGAGCTGATCGAGCAGGTGCGCAACCTGGACGGCGACTACCGCTTTGAAACCTATTTCTCGCTGTCCTGCCAGAACTGCCCCGACGTGGTGCAGGCGCTGAACCTGGCGGCGGTGCTCAATCCGCGCATCCAGCATGTGGCGATCGACGGCGCGCTGTTCCCGGCCGAAGTCGAGGCACGCCAGATCATGTCCGTGCCCACCGTGTACCTCAACGGCGAGGTGTTCGATCAGGGCCGCATGAGCCTGGAGCAGATCGTGGCCAAGCTGGACACCGGGTCGGGCAAGCGCGACGCCGAGAAGATCAGCGCCAAGGCGCCGTTCGATGTGCTGGTGGTCGGCGGTGGCCCGGCCGGCGCGGCCGCAGCGATCTACGCGGCGCGCAAGGGCATCCGCACCGGCGTGGCGGCCGAGCGCTTCGGTGGCCAGGTGCTGGACACGATGGCCATCGAGAACTTCATTTCGGTCAAGGAGACCGAGGGCCCCAAGCTCGCTGCCGCGCTGGAACAGCATGTGCGCGAGTACGAGGTGGACATCATGAACCTGCAGCGCGCCACTGCGCTGGTGCCGGCCGGCGATGACGGCCTGGTCGAAATCAAACTGGAGAACGGCGCGTCGCTGAAGTCACGTTCGGTGATCCTGTCCACCGGTGCGCGCTGGCGCCAGATGAACGTGCCCGGCGAAGCGCAGTACCGCAACAAGGGCGTGGCGTACTGCCCGCACTGCGATGGTCCGCTGTTCAAGGGCAAGCGCGTGGCGGTGATCGGTGGCGGCAACTCCGGCGTCGAGGCAGCCATCGACCTGGCCGGCATCGTGTCGCATGTGACCCTTCTGGAATTTGATGCCACACTGCGCGCCGATGAGGTGTTGCAGAAGAAGCTGCGCAGCCTGGGCAACGTCACCATCATCACCAGCGCCCTCACCCAGGAAGTCCTGGGCGACGGCCAGAAGGTAAGTGGCCTGGTGTATCAGGACCGCGTTGGCGGCGATGCGCATCGGATCGAACTGGAAGGTATTTTCGTGCAGATCGGCCTGCTTCCCAACACCGAGTGGCTGAAGGACACCGTGGCGCTCTCTCCGCGCGGCGAAATCCTCATCGACGACCGTGGCCAGACCAGCGTTCCCGGCGTATTCGCAGCAGGAGATTGCACCACCGTTCCGTACAAGCAGATCGTCATCGCGATGGGGGCCGGCTCCACCGCCGCACTGAGCGCCTTCGATCACCTGATCCGTACGTCCGTTCCCAAGAGCAGCGGTGCTGTCGCCGAAGCTGCCTGATTTGCGTCGCTCCCGGCTGCATCGGGAGCGTCTTCTGCCCGCTGGGTAAACCACGCCATCACCCGGTCCATACCCCTAGAGGTCTAAGGATGAACCTACGTGATCTGAAGTATCTTGTGGCCCTGGCCGACCATCGCCATTTCGGCCGTGCCGCTGCCGCCTGTTTCGTCAGCCAACCCACGCTCTCCACCCAGATCCGCAAGCTGGAGGACGAGTTGGGGTTGCCGCTGGTCGAACGTGCGCCGCGCAAGGTCATGCTGACCCCGGCCGGCGTGGAAGCGGCAGCGCGTGCACGCACCATCGTGGCCGAGGTCGAGCAGATGAAAGAGGCTGCACGGCGCAGCCGCGATCCCGAAGCCGGCACCGTGCGCCTGGGCATCTTCCCGACCCTCGGCCCGTACCTGCTGCCGCACGTCATCCCCAACATCCGCGAGCGTTTCCCGCACCTGGAACTGCTGCTGGTGGAGGAGAAGAGCGACGAACTGCTGACCCGCCTGCGCGAAGGCAGACTGGATGCGGCGCTGCTGGCGCTGCCGCTGGACGATGACCAGCTGCACGCCGAGTTCCTGTTCGAGGAACCGTTCCTGCTGGCGGTCTCCGGCCAGCATCCGCTGGCCCGGCGCCACCACCTGGATGTGCAGGAGTTGTCGGCGCAGAAGCTGCTGCTGCTCGAAGATGGTCACTGCCTGCGCGACCAGGCACTGGCGGTATGCCGCCTGTTCGGGGCCAACGAGAAGTCCGAGTTCCGCGCCACCAGCCTGGAAACCCTGCGCCAGATGGTGGCCGCCGACGTGGGCATCACCCTGATGCCGACGCTGTCGGTCAAACCGCCGGTTCCGCGGTCGGAGAACATCCGCCTGCTGGACTTCAACGGCGACGACCGCCCCAGCCGCCGCATCGCGATGGCCTGGCGCCGCAGCTCGGCCATGAGTGGCTTCCTGGATCAGCTTGCCCAGCAGTTCAAGCGGCTGCCGCAGGAGCTGTTCACGCTGCAGGCCGGCGACAGCGGCGTGCTGCCGGTAACGGTCCCGCAGCGGCCGGCCTGAGGCTGGCTGAACCGCCCGACGGGCAGGCGGATCGGCACGGGTCGCATCCGCCTGCGATTGTCAGCACAATAGAACCAGGCGGCGCCAGCAGGCGCCGCCTTTTGCATGGGCCATCAACAAATACGCAAGGAGCTTCACCATGTCCACATCCAGCGGACTGCCGCCGTCGATCACTGTTTCCAGCCACGATATGGATCGCCTGGAAGCCATGCTCGATTCCCCCGCCGTCGGCCAGACGCCGGCCGCGCTCGCGCTCGCCCAGGAACTCAACCGTGCCACCGTGGTGGCGCCCGACGCGATGCCCGAGGGCACCGTCATGATGCATTCGCGCGTGGAGTGCGAAGATGAGCTGCAGAACGAAAAGCACGTGCTGACGCTGGTCTACCCCCGCGAAGCCAACGTGGAACAGGGCAAGGTCTCGATCCTTGCGCCGGTGGGCACCGCCCTGCTGGGCCTGTCGGTTGGCCAGAGCATGGACTGGGATGCCCCGGGCGGCCGCAAGCTGCGCCTGCGCGTCACCGCCGTCCACAACCCGAATTCCTGAACCGCGCTGCGTTGCGCGCCGGTTCTTTCGTCCCCTCCAGGAGTGGCAATGAACACCGTTTCTCCGTCCAAACTCACCCAGCTGCGTGATCTCTCCGTCGTCGTGGCCGATACCGGCGACTACGAGGCGATCAAGCGCTTGAAGCCGGTCGACTGCACGACCAACCCGACGCTGGTGAAGAAGGCGCTGGACCTGCCGGTGTACGCGGACCTGATCGAACGCGAGCTGGCCTGGGGCCGTGAGCAGACCGGCGAGCGTGAGACCATCGTGCATGCCGTGGCGGACCGCCTGACCGTGGGCGTGGGCACGCTGCTGAGCACGCTGGTGCCGGGCCGGGTGTCCACCGAGGTGGATGCCGACCAGGCCCACGATACGGAGGCCACGGTGGCCAAGGCGCGCCAGTTCATCGCGATGTACGAGGCGGCCGGCGTGCCGCGCAGCAAGGTGCTGATCAAGATTGCTGCCACCTGGGCCGGCGTGGAAGCCGCGCGCCAGCTGCAGAGCGAAGGCATCGACTGCAACCTGACGCTGATCTTCAATCCGACCCAGGCGCTGGCCTGCAGCGAAGCCGGTGCGTTCCTGATTTCGCCGTTCGTCGGCCGCATCCTGGACTGGTACGTGGCCAACGGGCAGACCCCGGCGACCATCGACGAGGACCCGGGCGTGGTGTTCGTGCGCGGCGTGTATGCCGAGTTCAAGCGCCGCGGCTCGCCGACGGTGGTGATGGGCGCATCGTTCCGTTCGACGGCGCAGATCGAGGCGCTGGCCGGCTGCGACCGCCTGACCATTTCGCCGGACCTGCTGGAAAAGCTGGACGCCGACCACGGCGACCTGCCGCGCAAGCTCGTTGCCGGTGCCGCCGAAGCGGTCACCGCACCGCCGATCGACGCCACGCAGTTCGCCACCGACCTGGCCGCCGACCCGATGGCCACCGAGAAGCTGGCGGCCGGCATCGATGCATTCGCCAAGGACCTGGACGCGCTGCGCCAGACGATCCGCGAACGACTGTAAGCGGCACCGCGTCTCTGGACGCCAACGCGGGACGGATGCAGCACGTGCATCCGTCCCGTGTTCGTTTGCGGAAGCTTACGCCCCCACCCCGATCGGGCAGCTCACGCCGGTGCCGCCGATGCCGCAGTAGCCGTTCGGGTTCTTGGCCAGATACTGCTGGTGGTAGTCCTCGGCGTAGTAGTACTCCGGGGCCGGGAAGACGATCTCGGTGGTGATCGCGCCAAGCCCCGCCTCGCTCAGCCGCTGCTGGTAGAGGTCGCGGCTGGCCAGCGCGGCCTCGTACTGGGCCTGGCTGGTGGCGTGGATCGCCGAGCGGTACTGGGTGCCGGTGTCGTTGCCCTGGCGCATGCCCTGGGTGGGGTCATGGTTTTCCCAGAACACCTGCAGCACCTCGGCCAGGCCGATGATGGCCGGGTCGAAGACCACCTCCACGATTTCGGTATGCCCGGTCAGGCCGGAGCAGACTTCTTCGTAGGTGGGGTTGGAGGTGCTGCCGCCGGCATAGCCGACCGAGGTGGAATACACGCCCGGCAGGGTCCAGAACTTGCGCTCTGCCCCCCAGAAACAGCCCATCGCCACGCGGATGCGCTGCAGGCCGGCAAAGCCGTCCTTGAGCGGGTGGCTGTTGACGTAGTGCTGGTTGTGCAGCGGCAGGGGATGCTCGCGGCCCGGCAGGGCCTCGTCCGGGCGCGGCAGGCGCTGCTTGAACGCGCCGATGCCCAACAGGCCCTTGGCAATTCCCAACATGGCGGTCTCCTAGGCCGGCAACAGGCCGGCGCTTTCGTCACCATCGAATATGGGGTCGTCATGCGGGCCGCCCAAGTCCAGGCCGGCCACGATCCCCTCGGCCTCCGGGCGGGCCAGGTCCGGCACGCAGACCCGCAGCACGCCGAACAGCGGCAGCTCGCCCATGCCGCCCAGCAGCGATTCGCCGAACACGAAGGCCGGAATGCCGGCATCCTCCAGCGCATGCTTGACCAGATGGGCGTCGAACAGGTTGTCGGCCTGGTAGATGACGTGCATGGGCAGCTCCAGCGGGTGTCGGTGCAGGATACCCCGGCGCGGCATCCCCCCGTCTGTCGTGGGGGGGGGGGGGGGGGGAGGGGGGGGGAGGGGGGGGGAGGGGGGGGGGGTGTGTGTGGTGGGGGAGGAGTGCCCCCCCCCCCCCCCCCCCCCCCACTACCCGTTTAGCCTGTCGCTGCCCGACAGGCTAAACTGGTGGTCTTTCTGCCTTTCAACTGCGACCGCGCATCATGTCCGAGTCTACCGCCACCCCCACCGACGCCCTTCCGGAAACCCACGAAAAGCGGGATTTCATCCGTCAGATCGTCCGCGAGGACCTGGCCGCCGGCAAGCATGCTGCGATCAAGACGCGCTTCCCGCCCGAGCCCAACGGCTACCTGCACATCGGCCATGCCAAGTCGATCTGCCTGAACTTCGGCATTGCCGGTGAGTTCGGGGGCGTGTGCAACCTGCGCTTCGACGATACCAACCCGGCCAAGGAAGACCCCGAGTACGTGGCGGCCATCCAGGACGACGTGCGCTGGCTGGGCTTCGAGTGGAACGAGCTTCGCCACGCCTCGGACTACTTCGACGCCTACTACCTGGCCGCCCAGAAGCTGATCCGCGACGGCAAGGCGTACGTGTGCGACCTGTCGGCCGAGGAAGTGCGCGCCTACCGCGGCACCCTGACCGAGCCGGGCCGCCCGTCGCCGTTCCGCGAGCGCAGCGTGGAAGAAAACCTGGACCTGTTCGCGCGCATGCGCGCCGGCGAATTCCCGGACGGTGCGCGCACCGTGCGCGCCAGGATCGACATGGCCAGCGGCAACATCAACCTGCGTGATCCGGCGCTGTACCGGATCAAGCACGTCGAGCATCAGAACACCGGCAATGCCTGGCCGATCTACCCGATGTACGACTTCGCACATGCACTGGGCGACTCGCTCGAGGGCATCACCCACTCGCTGTGCACGCTGGAGTTCGAAGACCACCGCCCGCTGTACGACTGGTGCGTGGACAACGTCGACTTCGCGCACGACGACGCGCTGACCGCGCCGCTGGTGGAGCGCGGGCTGCCGCGCGAAGCGGCCAAGCCGCGCCAGATCGAGTTCTCGCGGTTGAACATCAACTACACGGTGATGAGCAAGCGCAAGCTGATGGCGCTGGTCACCGAGCAGCTGGTGGACGGCTGGGAAGACCCGCGCATGCCGACTCTGCAGGGCCTGCGCCGCCGCGGTTACACCCCGGCCGCGATGCGCCTGTTCGCCGAACGCGTGGGCATCAGCAAGCAGAACTCGCTGATTGATTTCAGCGTGCTCGAAGGCGCGCTGCGCGAAGACCTGGACAGCGCCGCCGCGCGCCGCATGGCGGTGATCGACCCGGTCAAGCTGGTGCTGACCAACCTGCCGGAGGGCCACGCCGAAACGCTGACCTTCTCCAACCATCCCAAGGACGAGGCCTTCGGTACCCGCGAGGTCCCGTTCGCGCGCGAGTTGTGGATCGAACGCGAGGACTTCGCCGAGATCCCGCCGAAGGGCTGGAAGCGCCTGGTGCCGGGCGGCGAAGTGCGCCTGCGCGGTGCGGGCATCATCCGCTGCGATGAGGTGATCAAGGATGCCGACGGCGCCATCACCGAGCTGCGCGGCTGGCTGGACCCGGAATCGCGTCCGGGCATGGAAGGCGCCAACCGCAAGGTCAAGGGCACCATCCATTGGGTCAGCGCCGTGCACGCAGTGCCGGCCGAGATCCGCCTGTACGACCGTCTGTTCTCGGTGCCGAACCCGGACGACGAATCCGACGGCAAGACCTACCGCGATTACCTCAATCCGGCATCGCGCCGCACCGTCACCGGCTATGTCGAACCGGCCGCCGCCAGCGCCGCCCCGGAACAGTCGTTCCAGTTCGAACGCACCGGCTACTTCGTCGCCGATCGCCGCGACCACACCGCGGCCACCCCGGTGTTCAACCGCAGCGTGACCCTGCGCGATACCTGGTCGGCGTAAGCCCTCCACGCCGGTGCCTGGCACCGGCCACGTTCCAGCGGAGCCCTGCACCGGCAGGGCATTCGCCCCGGCATCCCCTCACCCGGCGCAGCGTCCGCGCCGGCAGGCCCGTGGCCGCGTTCAGCGCGGACACGGCATCCCTACGCACGGCCCGATACACTGCCGCTGCTCCGTCCTAGAAGAGGCCCACGCCCCGATGCTGTACGCGCAAGTCCACCTCACCCTGCCCGCCTGGATCCACGACCAGATCGACCTCAGCCGCGCCTATCCCGGCGATGCCGACAAGGTCGCGCTGGCGATCGAGCTGTCGCGCCTGAATGTCGAGGCGCAGACCGGCGGTCCGTTCGGCGCGGTGGTGTTCGGCCCGGACGACCGCGTCATCGCCGCCGGCGTCAACCGCGTGGTGCCGCACAGCACCTCGCTGGCGCATGCCGAGAACATGGCCTACATGCTGGCCCAGCAGCGTCTGCAGACCCCGCGGCTGAACGATGTGCTGAGCCCGATCACGCTCGCCACGTCGTCCCAGCCCTGCTGCCAGTGCTACGGCGCGACCGTCTGGGCCGGCATCGACCGCCTGCTGATCGGCGCCAGCGCGCAGGATGTGGAAGAACTCACCGCGTTCGACGAAGGCCCGCTGCCGGCCGACTGGGTCGGTGAACTCAACCAGCGCGGCATCGAGGTCGTGCGCGACATCGAGCGCGACGCGGCACGTGCCGTGCTGCGCCAGTACGGGGAGACCAACGGTGCGCATTACTGACCGCCGCGCTTCGGGCGCGATTCGATGAGCGGCCTGCTGTGTCTGTGCCGCCAGGGCTTCGAGCCCGAACTGGCCGGTGAACTGACCGAGCGCGCGGCGTATGCCGGCATTGCCGGGTATGCGCGTACGCAGCGCAACGATGGCTACGTGTTGTTCGCCACCGATGAAGGCGCCGCCCTGTCCAAGGCGTTGCCGTGGCGTTCGCTGATCTTCGCGCGGCAGAAGATGGTGGTGCTGGCCGAGCTGCCCCAGCTGGATGCGGCCGACCGCATCACCCCGATCATTGCCGCCCTGCAGGGCCAGCAGCGCTTCGGCGACATGTGGGTGGAGCACCCGGATTCGGATGAGGGCAAGCCGCTGGCCGGCCTGGCCCGCGCCTTCGGCAATGCGCTGCGTCCGGCGCTGCGCAAGGCCGGCCTGTTGACCGACAAGGCCAACACCGCGCTGCCGCGTCTGCACATCGTGTTCGTGGACGGGCGCCATGCGTTCGTCTGCGTCGCCGATACCCGTGACAGCGCGCCGTGGGCCCTGGGCATCCCGCGCCTGAAGCTGCTGCCCGACGCGCCGTCGCGCTCGGCACTGAAGCTGGATGAGGCGCTGCTGACCCTGATGACCCCGGAAGAGCGCGAGAAGCTGGTGGTGCCGGGCATGCGCGCGGCCGATCTTGGCGCCGCACCGGGCGGCTGGACCTGGGTGTTGACCCGCCAGCACGTCCACGTGATCAGCGTGGACAACGGTCCGCTGCGCGACCATGTGCTGGAGACGGGCCTGGTCGAGCACCTGCGCGCCGACGGCTTCCACTGGCAGCCGGAGACCCCGCTGGACTGGATGGTCTGCGACATGGTTGAACAGCCGCGACGGGTCGCCGAGCGCATGGCCACCTGGTTCCGCGAGGGCTGGTGCCGGCATGCGATCTTCAACCTCAAGCTGCCGATGAAGAAGCGCTGGGACGAGACCCGCATGTGCCTGGACCTGTTCCAGGCGCAGGCCGACAAGCCGCTGGTGGTGCGTGCCAAGCAGCTGTACCACGACCGCGAGGAAATCACGGTGCTGGCCTCGCCGTTGCGCTGACCCGCGCGGCACACCCTTTTTTCGGAGATCGCGATGCGACGTCTTTCCAGCCTGGTGCTGCTGCTGTGCGTGCCGGGGGTTGTCTGTGCCCAGGCCGCTGCCCCGCGTCCGGCCATCAGCGAACCGTTGCGCGAGGTGCCGGTCAGCGTGCGCACCCAGCCGCTGGCGCAGGGCAAGGTCACCCATCAGGTGACGCTCCCCGCGCCGGCCGGCGAGGCCGAGGTCACGGTGCGGTCGGTGCAGCCGGTGGCCGTGGTTGGCCAGTACCGGTTCGCCTTCCAGGCGCTCGACGTGGATGGCGACGGCTTCATCAGCCGCGAGGAGGCACAGGCCAATCCCGCGCTGGCCGATGAATTCACCGCGCTGGATGTGAAGCGTCGCGGCAAGCTCGACCGCGCCGACCTGGCCGGCTGGCTGGTCGACTAGCCCCGGTCACGCGGCCGGCGTCACACCCCGGCCGCGCGTTTCCAGAACATCGACACCAGCGGCGGCAGCTTGCCGGCACAGCCCAGCACGCGGCCGCGCGCCAGCGTGAGGTGCATCTCGTCGTTGGAGAACACCGTGTTGATTGCATCGAACCCGTAGGCAGCCACGGTGTTCTCGCTGCGGCGTTCGCGTGCCCAGCGCTGCAGGCGGTGCGGCGACATCCAGTCCTGGCGGCGCTGCTGCGCATCGCGGACCAGACCACGCAGCGCGGCGACATCGCGCAGACCCAGGTTCACGCCCTGCCCGGCCAGCGGATGCACCACATGCGCGGCATCGCCCAGCGCGAGGACACGGCCGGCCACATAGCCGGTCGCCAACTGGCGGCGCAGCGGGAAGGCCACGCGGCGCGAGGCCGGCATCATCGCCCCCAGGCGGGCGCCGAAGGCCGCGGTCAGTTCGCGCCCGAAGGCCGCGTCGTCCAGCGCCAGCACGCGCTCGGCTTCCGCATCGGGCAGCGTCCAGACGATGGAACTGCGGCGGGCGCCGATTGGCAGAACCGCCAACGGGCCGGTCACCAGGAAACGCTGCCAGGCGGTGGCCTCGTTGTCGCGTTCGGTGTCCACATAGGCCACCACGCCGCGCTGGCCGTAGTCCTGGCGGACCACCTCCAGCCCCGCCAGCCGGCGCAGGGTCGATTCGGCGCCATCGGCGGCGATCGCCAGCGACGCCTCCAGGCGACGACCGTCCTCCAGCCGCAGCCGCACGCCCTCCGCGTCCTGCTCCAGCGCGTCGACCCGCGCGGGGCAGCACACCTGCACGCCCGCCGCCGGCAGCGCCGCCCACAGGCGGTCCACCAGCAGGTCGTTCTCGACGATCCAGCCCAGCTGCTGGCGGCCAAGGGTGTCGGCATCGAAACGCAGCTCGTCGCCACCGGCCGCATCCCAGACCCGCATGCGCCGATAGGCGCAGGCGCGCGCGCGGCTGACCGCGGGCCACACGCCGAGCGATTCGAGCAGCTGTGCGTTGTCGGGCGCGAACGCGTATACGCGCAGGTCCGGCTGCTGCGGCTGCCACTGCGCCGGCTCGCGTCCCTCGACCAGGGTCACCTCCAGCCCGGCATCGGCCAGCGCCAGCGCGCAGGTCGCCCCGACCACGCCGCCGCCCACCACGATCACATCACGCGCGCGCCGGCTCATGCGGCGCCCTCCCGGCACAGCGCCGGCACCTCGCCGCGGAACCCCATCGCGCCGCCGACCAGCATCGACTGCATCGGGGTGGCCTGCGCGGCCAGCAGCCCGAGGCTGCGCAACGGCCGCATCAACGGCGCCGGGTTGCTGGTCAGCCGGGCCAGCCCACCGGAGAAGGCGATGGTCTGTTCGCGGTCCTCCGCACGCCGCGCCACGTGCGCGGCCAACAGGGCATCGCTGCCCGGATCATCGGCAGCGGTTACCAGTTCGGCCAGGGTCAGCGCATCGCGCAGGCCCAGGTTGAAGCCCTGCGCGCCGAGCGGGTGGATGGTCTGCGCGGCATTGCCGAGCAGCACCGCCCGCTCACCCACCAGCGACTGCGCCAGTACCTGGATCAGCGGGTAGGCGCTGCGCGGGCCGCTCTCCAGCAACCGTCCGGCGCGCCAGCCGATCGCGTCCTGCAGGCGCTGCAGCCACGCCGCATCGTCCAGCGCCAGCACCGCCTCGGCCTCGGCGCGGGCCACGCCGTGCACCGCACCGTAGTGGCGGTCGCCACGCGGCAGCAGTGCGGTGGGGCCGGTGTCGGTGAAGCGTTCGTAGGCGGTGCCGTCGGGCGCGCGTGCGGCGCGCACCCGCGACACGAACAGGGTCTGCTCGAAATCATGCTCGTCCACGCCGATGCCCAACGCATCGCGCACGCCGCTGCGGGTGCCATCGGCACCGACCACCAGCCGCGCCAGCAGGCAGCGTTCGCCGCCGTCGTCGGCGATGAACACCTGGCGATGGCCGTCGACGGTATCGCCAAGGCGGACGAAGCGGGCCGGCCGGTAGCGGGTCAGGCGGGTCAGTTCGTCCAGGCGGGTTTCCAGCGCCTGGCCGAAGTCGCGCGCCACCACCACCTGGCCGAACCACGGGCGCTGGTACTGCGCTGCCTCCATCTGCACGCGGCCGAAATCGCCTGCGCGGCTGACGTGGATGCGGGTGATCGCGCCGGTGCCCGTGCCCAGCCGCTGCATCACGCCCAACGCGGTCAACGCATTGACCGTGGCGGCGGCAAAACTCAGGTTGCGCTGGTCGAACACCGCCGGCAGCGTTCCCGCCGGGGTGGCTTCCACCAGCCCGACATCGCGTCCGGCGCGGTCCAGCGCGATGGCCAGGCTGGCACCGACCAGCCCACCGCCTACGATCACCACATCATGTCGTTCACTCATGCCGCCATGATAAGCGGCCACCGCGGTCCGCGCCGACCCGCCGCACCCGCCACCGTGGCCCGGGCGCCCGGCCGGGCCGAGGCAGGGCTAGAATGGATGCTGAATCCCCACCCGTCGCCGCCATGACTTCCACCGCCCAACGCGCCTTCGTCCTGTCCGTGCTCGTGCTGCTGATGGCGGCCACCCGGGTCAATCATTTCGCCGCGATCCCGGACGCGTCGTGGGCGGTGTTCTTCCTCGGTGGCTTCTACCTGCGCGACTGGACCCGCTGGGCGTTCCCGCTGCTGATGGCGCTGGCCCTGCTGGTGGACGTGCTGGTCATCCGCAGCGCCGGCATGGCCTACCTGCAGCACTACTGCATCTCGCCCGGTACCTGGATGCTGCTGCCCGCCTACTTCGCGCTGTGGGCCGGCGGCATGCTGCTGCGCCAGCACTACCACGGCGCCAGCTGGGCCGCGCTGGGCAAGGGCGCGCTGCTGCTGGTGGCCGCAGTGGCGGTCTGCCACCTGTTCGCCCAGGGCGGCTTCTACTGGACCAGTGCCAACGTGCCGGTGCCCACCGTGGCCGGCTGGGCCAGCAACTACGGCGACTGGTACCTGCCCTACCTGCGCACCGCCGCGATCTATGTCGGCCTGGCCGCGGCGCTGCAGCTGGCCACCGAGCAGGTCGCCAAGCTGCTGCAGACGCGCCGCGACATCCTGCACTG
Source organism: Stenotrophomonas sp. GZD-301 (assembly GCF_049310345.1). NCBI lineage: Bacteria > Pseudomonadati > Pseudomonadota > Gammaproteobacteria > Lysobacterales > Lysobacteraceae > Stenotrophomonas > Stenotrophomonas sp. GZD-301. The sequence continues at coordinate 18,454 of NZ_JBMOWY010000006.1, forward strand.
AGCACCGGAGCCACCGTGGGCAATCGCCTTTCCCGCATCTATACGCGCACCGGTGACGATGGCAGCACCGGCCTGGGCGATGGCAGCCGCGTGCGCAAGGATGCCGCCCGGGTCCAGGCCTACGGCACCGTGGACGAGGCCAACTCGGCGCTGGGGGTGCTGCTGGCGGTGACGCTGCCGGACGACGTGCGCGCGTTGCTGACCACGATCCAGCACCAGCTGTTCGACCTCGGCGGCGAGCTGTGCATTCCCGGCCATGCCGCCATCCATGCCGCCGACATCGAGGCGCTGGAGGCCCGGCTGGACCACTTCAATGCCGACCTGCCCGCCCTGAAGGAGTTCATCCTGCCGGCCGGTGGCGAGGCCGCGGCGCGCTGCCACCTGGCCCGCACCATCGTGCGCCGTGCCGAGCGCGAGACGGTCACCCTGGCCGCCCTGGAGCCGGTGCGCGCTGAAGCGATCGGTTACCTCAACCGCCTGTCGGACCTGCTGTTCGTGCTCGCGCGCGTGCTCGCGCGCGCCGATGGCCAGGGCGACGTGCTGTGGCGCCACGAGCGCCGCCACGCCTGAGCCCCTACCGGAACCCCTGCCCGCATGCTGGTTTTCACCCATCCCGCCTGTCTGCAACACGATCCCGGCCGTGGCCACCCTGAATGCCCCCAACGCCTGCAGGCGGTCCTGGACGCTCTGGAGGCGGCCTTCCCCGACCAGCTCGACTGGCGGCAGGCCCCGCCAGCGAAGCTGGGTGAGCTGGCCCGGGTCCACGACAGCGCGCTGATCGACCTGGTCCTGCAGCCGCAGACCGAGCCGCTGCGCCTGATCGACATGGACACCATGACCTCGCCGGGCTCGGCCAGTGCGGCCCTGCACGCGGCCGGGGCCGGCGTGGCCGCGGTCGATGCGGTGATGCTGGGCGAGGACCCGGTGGCCTTCTGCGCGGTCCGGCCACCCGGCCACCACGCCACCGCGACCACCGCGATGGGGTTCTGCCTGTTCAACAACATCGCCGTCGCCGCCGCCTATGCGCGCGACCGCTACGGGCTGGAACGCATCGCCATCGTCGATTTCGACGTCCACCACGGCAACGGTACCCAGGACATCTTCATCGCCGACCCGGGCGTGGCTTACTACAGCACCCACCAGGCCGGGCTGTTCCCGAACTCGGGGCTGCGCCGCGACCGCGGTGCCGGCAACCTGCTCAACATCCTGCTGCCGCCGGGCAGCGGCGGCTTCCGCTTCCGCAATACCTGGGCCGACGAGATGCTGCCGGCGATCGACGATTTCCGCCCGCAGCTGCTGCTGATCTCGGCCGGCTTCGATGCCCACATGCGCGATCCCCAGGCCGACCTGATGCTGGAAACCGACGATTTCGCCTGGATCACCACCGAGCTGCGGGGCCTGGCACGCCGCCACGGTGGCGGCCGGGTGGTGTCCATGCTGGAGGGCGGTTACGACCTCCAGGCGCTGGCCGAATGCAGCGTGGCCCACGTCGGAGCACTGCGCTGAGCCTGCGCAATCCGGGCCGGCGCTGAACCCGGACCCCTTGTCGTCCATCGCCTTCATTGCCCCTATGCAAGGGATGGGGCAAGCTACGGTCCGTTTTCGCCCGAATCCGATACCGCGTGCGCCGAGCCCTCCGCCTGCTGCCTCTCCCCCTCAGCATCGCCATCTGCCTGCCGGCCCTGGCCGACGAAAAGCCGGTGAGCTGGGGCCTGTGCCCGGCCACTGACGTGCTGCCCGTCTTCAACGATGCTCCCAAAGCCGACAAGGCCGCGGCCGCCACGCGCGACCAGCAGCCCACCGACATCGAGGGCGACCAGCTGACCGGGACCTCGACGGTGCCGCAGTACCAGGGCAACGTCGCGCTCAAACGCGGCGACCAGTTCCTGGGCACCGACCACCTGAGCTTCGATACCGAAAGCGGCAATTACATCGCCGAGGGCAACGTCCGCTACCAGGACTCCTCGATCCGCATGGTCGCCAAGCGGGCCGAAGGCAACCAGGAAGCCGACACCCACAAGATCTCCGACATCCAGTACCAGCTGGTGTCCCGACGTGGCAATGGCGGCGCCGAATCGATCGACCTGCAGGGCGCCGTGGGGCAGATGCACCGCTCCACCTACACCACCTGCGATCCGTCGCAGCCGGTGTGGAAGCTGTCGGCACCGCAGATCGAAGTGGACAACGACGAAGGCTTCGGCACCGCGCGCAACGCGGTGCTGCGCATCGGCAAGGTGCCGGTGCTGTGGGCGCCCTACTTCAAGTTCCCGATCGACGACCGGCGCCAGACCGGCCTGCTGTACCCGCAGCTGGGCCTGTCCGGGCGCAACGGCTTCGACTACGCCCAGCCGATCTACCTGAACCTGGCGCCGAACTACGACGACACCCTGACGCCGCGCTACATGAGCAAGCGCGGTTTCATGCTCGACAACGAATTCCGCTATCTGTACGACGGCGGCCGTGGCGAGCTGCTGACCGGCTATCTGCCCAACGACAAGCTGCGCGACAAGGACCGTGGCCGCGTCGAGTACACCGGCTACCACAACGTCAACAAGCAGTGGCAGGCGCGCGCGAGCCTGGCCTGGGTCAGCGACGAACGCTACATGGAGGACTTCTCCAACAAGCTGCTCGGCGTGACCACCTCCAGCCTGCAGAGCCAGGTCGGCGTCTACGGTACCGGTGAAAACTGGTCGGCCGGGCTGATGGCCGACTACTGGCAGCTCACCGACTACACCTTGACCGAAGCGGCCCTGCCGTACTCGCGCCAGCCGCGCCTGTACCTCAACTGGGACAAACCGCTGCTGCCGTGGCTGGAAACCGGCGTGTACGCCGAAGCCGTGCGCTTCACCCACGACGATGTCCACCAGAAGTTCGGCGCGGACCAGGAGTACGAACGCAACGGCGTGACCACCCGCATGGACGGCGGCTCGCGGCTCGACATCAAGCCCTACGTCTCCATGCCGTTCAGCGGCGCGGCCTGGTACGTCACCCCGACCCTGGCCTACCGCTACACCGCCTACGATCTGGAACGCGGGCTGGCCGACGACATCCGCCGGCAGAACCTGATCGCGGCCAATATCGACCCGGCCACGGCCACCCCGGAGCAGCTGCGCGGCAACACCTCGCCCAGCCGCAGCCTGCCGATCGGCACGATCGACGCGGGCCTGTTCTTCGACCGCGAGACCACCATCGGCGGTACCCGCTTCCTGCATACGCTGGAGCCGCGCCTGTTCTACCTGCGTACGCCGTACCGCGACCAGAATGATCTGCCGGTCTTCGACACCCGCGATTTCACCTTCAGCTGGGGCCAGCTGTTCCGCGACTCGCGCTACTCCGGTGCCGACCGCCAGAACGACGCCAACCAGCTGACGATGGCGCTGAGCACCCGCTTCATCGACCAGGAAACCGGCAAGGAGCGCTTCTCCGGCAGCATCGGCCAGATTCTGTACTTCGATGATTCGCGGGTGACCCTCAACAGCAGCGAGACCCCGGTCGAGAAGGGCAAGTCGGCCTGGGTGGCCGACGGCAACTACGCCATCAACGACCGCTGGACGCTGGGCGCCACCTATCAGTGGGATCCCAAGTACAAGCGTGAGGACCTGGCCAGCGTGCGTGCGCGCTACCTGATGTCCAACGACGGCATCATCAACCTGAGCTACAGAAGCCGCTTGAATCCGCAGGCGTCGAACACCGCGACGCGCTTCGACCGGACGCTGCTGGAGCAGGCCGACCTGTCCTTCCTGTACCCCATCAACGAGCGCTGGAGCCTGGTGGGCCGCTACTACTACTCCATCAAGGACAGCGCCCCGCTGGAAATCATCGGCGGCGTGCAGTGGGACAGCTGCTGCCTGGCGGTGCGTGCCGTGGCCCGCCGTTATGTGCGCAACCGCGAGGGCGAGCTGAACAACTCCTTCCAGATCGAGTTCGTCCTCAAGGGCCTGAGCTCCATCGGCCAGAACACGGACCGCACCTTGCGCCGTGCTATTCTCGGCTATTACCGCGACGACCTGTATCTCGTGCCGCCCAGCAACACCGGCGCGTCGCGGGACGACTACGATCCGAACCAGATCCCATGACCAAGACCCTTCCCGTTCTTCTCGCTTCCCTGCTGGCGGTGTCCACCGCATCGGTGCCGTTGCAGGTCCTGGCCCAGCAGAGCCAGCCGCTGGATCGAATCGCTGCCGTGGTCGACGAAGACGTCGTGCTGCAGAGCGAACTGGACCGTGCGATCCAGAACATCAAGGCCCAGTACGCCGGCCGCGAGGCCCAGCTGCCGCCGGATGACGTGCTCAGCCGCCAGGTGCTGGAACGGCTGGTCCTGGTCAAGCTGCAGGTGGCCCGCGCCGAAAGCAGCGGCATCAAGATCAGCGATCAGGAACTGAATCAGGCCCTGAACGCGATCGCCCAGCAGAACGGCTCCAGCCTGGATGCCCTGCGGCAGCGTCTGGCCAAGGACGGTATCGATTTCAACGACTTCCGTGCCTCGGTGCGCGATGAAATCACCGTGCAGCGTCTGCGCCAGAGCTTCGCCCAGAGCCGCATCAGCGTCAGCGAAGGCGAAGTGGATGCCGCGCTGAAGCAGCAGGCCACGGTCGGTACCCAGTACCACCTGGCCCACATCCTGATCGGCCTGCCCGAAGGCGCCAATGCCGACCAGATCGCCACCGGCCAGAAGAAGGCCGATGGTGTGAAGGCACTGCTGGACAAGGGCGAGCTGGACTTCAACGCCGCCGCCGTGCGCTATTCCGACAGCCCCAACGCGCTGGAAGGCGGCGACCTGGGCTGGCGTACGCTGGATGAAATCCCCAATGCGTTCGCGCAGATGATGGGCCAGATGAAGGCCGGCGACGTGATCGGCCCGCTGCGCGGCCCGAGCGGCTTCCAGCTGCTGAAGCTGGTGGAAGTGCGCGACGCCAATGCAACGGCCGGTACCGGCAACACCGTTACCGAGTACCACGCCCGCCACATCCTGGTGCGCGTGAACGACCAGCAGGACAACGCTGCGGCCAAGGCCAAGATCGAGACGCTGCGTGCCCGCATCGCCGGCGGTGCGGATTTCCAGGCCGTGGCCAAGGAAGCCTCCGAAGACAACAACAGCAAGGGCCAGGGCGGCGATCTGGGCTGGTTCCCGGCCGATGCGTTCGGTCCGGACTTCGGCCGCCAGGTCGAAAGCGTCGCCGACGGCGGCGTGAGCCAGGCTTTCCGCACCGACGCTGGCTGGCACATCGTGCAGCGCGTGGCGACCCGCCAGACCGATGCCACCAACGACAACCAGCGTGCGCAGGTCCGTGAAACGATCGGCCGCCGCAAGCTGGAGGAAGAGTACAACCGCTTCCTGCAGGAACTGCGCGGCGAAGCCTATGTCAGCTTCCGCAGCGGCGACCGGGCGGAAAACACCGCCACGCCTCCGCAGTCCTGATCGATGATCCCGCAGCTCGCGCTGGTACCGGGCGAGCCGGCCGGGATCGGCCCGGAACTCTGCCTCCGCCTCATCCAGCAGCCGCGCACTGATTGCCGGCTGCTCGCCTTCGCCGACCCGGATACGCTGCGGGCGGCGGCGGCCGCTCTCGCGCTGCCCCTGCAGCTCCTGCCTGAAGACGCCATCGCCCGCCAGCCGGGCGATCTGCCGTTGTGCGAGGTGCGCAACACCGCCCCGTCGCGCTTCGGCGAACCGGACCCGGCCAATGCCGGCGCGGTGATCGGCGCCCTGCTCCAGGCCGGCCAGGCCTGCCTGGATGGCCGCCTGGCCGGTGTGGTCACCGGCCCGGTGCACAAGGCGGTGATCAACCAGGGCGGGATCGCCTACAGCGGCACCACCGAACTGCTGGCCGACCAGGCCGGGGTGGAGGTGGTGATGATGCTGGCCAACGACATCGTGCGTGTGGCCCTGGCCACCACCCACCTGCCCCTGCGCGCGGTCGCCGATGCGATCACCGCCGAGGGCCTGGCGCGCACCCTGCACACCGTGCATGCCGCCCTGCGCGGCGAGTTCGGCATCCCCGCGCCGCGCATCGCGGTGCTGGGGCTGAACCCGCACGCCGGCGAGGACGGGCACCTGGGGCGTGAGGAGCTGGACCTGATCATCCCGCTGCTGGACCAGCTGCGGGCGCAGGGGATGGACCTGGTCGGCCCGTTGCCGGCCGATACCGCCTTCCTGCCGGCCAAGCTGGCCGGCGTCGACAGCGTGCTGGCCATGTACCACGACCAGGGGCTGCCGGTGCTCAAGTACAGCGGCTTCGAACAGGCCGTCAACATCACCCTGGGCCTGCCCTATCCGCGCGTGGCGGTCGACCACGGCACCGCGCTGGACCTTGCCGGCCGGGGCATCGCCGATCCCTCCAGCCTGCTTGCCGCCACGTCCCTGTGTGCCCGGCTGGCGCGCCAACGTAAACTGGTGCCATGACTTCCCCGTATTCCCCCTCTGCCGCCGGGTTCACCGCGCCGGCCAAAAAGCAGCTCGGCCAGCACTTCCTGGCCGACCGCAGCTACATCGACAAGATCGTGCTGGCCGTGAACCCCAAGGACGACGACCGCCTGGTCGAGATCGGCCCGGGCCAGGGCGCGATCACGTTACCGCTGCTGCGCCGCCATCCGCGCCTGACGGTGATCGAGTTCGACCGCGACCTGATCGCCCCGCTGACCGCTGCGGCCGCGCCGCTTGGCGAGCTGACCATCGTGCACCGCGACGTGCTGCAGGTGAACTTCACCGAACTGGCCGACGGCGGGCAGATCCGCCTGGTAGGCAACCTGCCGTACAACATTTCCTCGCCGATCCTGTTCCATGCGATGAAGCACGCCGCGGTGATCCGCGACATGCACTTCATGCTGCAGAAGGAAGTGGTGGACCGCATGGCCGCCGAACCGGGCAGCAAGGTGTATGGCCGGCTCAGCGTGATGCTGCAGGCCTGGTGCAAGGTGACCGCGCTGTTCGTGGTGCCGCCGGGTGCGTTCCGGCCGCCGCCGAAGGTGGATTCGGCCGTGGTGCGGCTGGTGCCGCGGGATCCGGCCACGGTCGGCATCCTTGATCGCAAGCGCTTCGCCGATGTGGTCCGGGCCGCCTTCGGGCAGCGCCGCAAGACCCTGCGCAACGCACTCAGCAACGTGGTCAGCGCCGCGCAGTTCGAGGCCGCCGGCGTGCGCAGCGACGCACGCGCCGAACAGCTGGAGGTGGCGCAGTTCATCGCGCTGGCCAACGTTCCGCACCTGGACGGCGACGACGCCCCCCAGGGGTGAACGCGACGCCGCGCGCCAGCCTGCGCTGCGCTCACCTCAACGTGCACAACACCCTCTAAACTGCCTGCATGAACGACGCTGCAAATTACGCGATCTCGGTCGAGGTCGCTCCGCGCTTTCTCGACGACCAGTCCACGCCGGAGGACGGACGCTATGCGTTCGCCTACACGATCCGCATCCACAACCAGGGCCGCATCGCGGCCCGGCTGGTGGCGCGCCACTGGCGCATCACCGACGCCAACGGCCGCATCGAGCATGTGGATGGTGATGGCGTGATCGGCGAGCAGCCGCGCCTGCGGCCGGGTGAAGACTTCCGTTACACCTCCGGTGTCATGCTGGAAACTGAACACGGCACGATGCAGGGGCACTACGACATGGTGGCCGACGACGGCACCGAGTTCGCCGCACCCATCGCGCCGTTCGTATTGACCGTTCCGCGCACATTGCACTGATGGAGGCGCGCGCATGAGTGTCTGGGCCATCGGCGACCTGCAGGGCTGCTACGACGTCACCCAACGGCTGCTGGAGAAGATCCGCTTCGATCCGGCGGTGGATACGCTGTGGTTCTGCGGCGACCTGGTCAACCGCGGCGGCCAGTCGCTGGAAACGCTGCGGCTGGTGCATTCGCTGCGCGACAGCAGCGTGGTGGTGCTGGGCAACCACGATCTGTCGCTGCTGGCCGTGGGCGCGCGTACCGAAGAAGAACAGCGCAAGGTCAACCCGGACCTGCTGCGCATCGTGCAGGCCGAGGACCGTGACGTCCTGCTGGACTGGCTGCGCCTGCAGAAGCTTGCCCACGTGGACCGCGAGCTGGGCTGGATGATGATCCATGCCGGGCTGGCGCCGAAGTGGACCACCCAGCTGGCCGAGAAGCACGCCCGCGAAGTGGAGGTGCAGCTGCACGGCAGCGGCTACCGCAAACTGTTCCGCAACATGTACGGCGACAAGCCGGCGTGGTCGCCGGGACTGTCCGGTTACGACCGCTCGCGCGCGATCATCAACCTGTTCACGCGCATGCGTTACTGCACGCCGCGCGGCCGCATCGGCATCGAGGACAAGGGCACCCCGGGCACCCAGGAACAGGGGCTGTACCCCTGGTTCGAAGTGCCGGGCCGGGTCGAGCGCGACCTGAAGATCGTGTGCGGCCACTGGTCGGCGCTGGGCCTGACCATCACCCAGGGCGTGCATGCCATCGACACCGGTGCGGTGTGGGGCGGCAAGCTGACCGCGCTGCAGCTGGATACCGACGAACTGCGTGTGGTCCAGGTCCCGGGCCGCGATGTCCCCAAGCCGGTATCCGCCCCGCGACCGCCGGCACGCCGGCCGGCCAGCGAAGGTGCACCGGAGGGCCGGCCGGCCCGCCAGGGCGCCCCTGGCCAGCGCGACCGCAACCGCGGCACGGGCCGCCCGTCGCCGCAGGCGCAGGCGCACCCCCAGAACGCCGACGTCACCAGCGACAGCGAGTGAGGCCACGGCCGGTCCTGGCGACCGGCCCGTGCATCAGCGTCGGCGGTAATCCACGAAATCGAACGCCACCGCGTGCCGGGCATCGGCCGGGTGGTGGTCGCGCGCCACTTCGACCCACTGCGCCGGGTCGACCGGCGGGAAATGGGTATCGGCGGCCACGGCGGTATCCACCCAGGTCAGGTGCAGGTCGGTGGCCTGCGCCATCACCAGGGCATAGATCTGCCCGCCCCCGATCACGCACAGCTCGTCGGCCCCGTCCGCGCGGGCCTGCTGCAGCGCCTGCTCGACCGACGCGACCGCCTGCATGCCTTCGAACGGCACCTGATCGCTGCGGGTGAGCACCAGGTTGCGGCGGCCCGGCAGTGCGCGGCCCAGCGATTCGGCGGTGCGCCGGCCCATCAGGATCGGCTTGCCGAGCGTGAGCGCCTTGAAACGCTTGAGGTCATCGGGCAACTGCCACGGCAACTGGTTGTCGTGGCCGATGCCGTGCTGGCGGTCAAGGGCGGCGATCAGGGAGAGCTTCATGGGGGTCGAGTCCGGGGCGCGGCGCCGCACAGTATACGAAGTGCCTGCCGGCGCGCTGTGTGCCGGTCGGGCGCGCGCAGGCGCACCGCCACACCGGGCACGGTCGGGTTTACCGTGCCGCGCAGCGCGCGCGCGCCGCGCGGATCGCGGCGAGCTGGTGGTCGAAGCCGGCGACGTAGTCCGCATCTTCCTCCCGCCGCGCCTGCAGCAGCTCCACACGACCGTCGATGGCATCGGCCAGGGCGGGGGTGTCGAGCATCGCCGCGCCCAGTTCGAGCGGCGGCACGTGGCCGATACGGCCGTTGAGCATGCGCAGCTGGTCCAGCGAGAACGCCGAGGCCACCACCTGTTCGACCTGCGCCAGGTGCCCGCTTTCCTGCATGGCGGGGCGCAGCGGCGCGATGTAGGTCGCCGCGATCGGCGCCAGCGCGGCCTCTGCCTCGCGCCGGCAGGCCTCGGGCAGCCCGTCCGGTTCGTCCTCGGTGAAGTTCTCCAGGATCGACGCTTCGATGTCGTCCAGCAGGGCACTGGTGTAGACCGCCAGCACCTCGCGATTGAGCCGCTCTGCCAGCGCCAGTGCTTCCTCGCCCGGCCCGGCCAGCGCCGGCACTGCCAGCGCGCCCAGTACCAGCGCCGCCACGGCCCGCCGTGTCCTGTGAATCACCTGCATCCTTGACCGTCCATGTCCATCTCCAGGCCGGCCACCCTACACCAGCCCGGGCCGCCGGAGCGACCCTGGGCAGGCGCCGGCGGTGCCGGTCAGACCGCGACCGGTGCCTTGATCGCCGGGTGCGGATCGTAGCCGTCGATGCGGATGTCGTCGAACTGGAAGCCGAACAGGTCGGTGACCTGCGGGTTCAGCCACAACGTGGGCAGCGCGCGTGGCGTGCGTGACAGCTGTTCGCGGGCCTGCTCGATGTGGTTCGAGTACAGGTGCGCATCCCCCAGGGTGTGGACGAAATCGCCCACGCCCAGCCCGGTGGCCTGGGCGACCATGTGGGTAAGCAGCGCGTAGCTGGCGATATTGAACGGCACGCCCAGGAAGATGTCGCCGCTGCGCTGGTAGAGCTGGCAGCTGAGCTTGCCGTCGATCACGTAGAACTGGAACAGGTTGTGGCACGGCATCAGCGCCATCTGCGACAGCTCGCCGACGTTCCAGGCGCTCACCACCAGCCGCCGCGAATCCGGGTTGCGCTTGATCTCGTCCACCAGCCACTGCATCTGGTCGATCGAACCACCGTCGGCGGTGGCCCAGCTGCGCCACTGTTTTCCGTACACCGGGCCGAGGTCGCCGTTCTCGTCGGCCCACTCGTCCCAGATCCGCACCTGGTTGTCCTTGAGGTAGCCGATGTTGGTATCGCCCTTCAGGAACCACAGCAGCTCGTGGATGATCGAGCGCAGGTGCAGCTTCTTGGTGGTGACCAGCGGGAAGCCATCGGCCAGGTTGAAGCGCATCTGCCAGCCGAACACGCTGCGCGTGCCGGTACCGGTGCGGTCGGATTTCTCCGCACCGTGCTCCAGCACGTGCTGCAGCAGGTCCAGATACGGCTTCATGCCTTCGCTCCCGCCGGCGCCGCCGGCAGCTGCGGCTGCAGGACCGGCGCGCGGCGCGACAGCACCAGCAGCACCAGGCCGAACACCACCAGCGGCAGGCTCAGCAGCTGGCCGCGGGTGAACCAGTCGAAGGCCAGGTACACGCCGTTGTCCGGCATGCGCACGAACTCCACCGCGAACCGGAAGATGCCGTACATCAGCGCGAACAGGCCGGCGATCACGTAGCGATGGCGCGGCTTGGCCGACACCGCCCACAGCACCACGAACATCACCAGGCCTTCCAGCAGGGCTTCATACAGCTGCGAGGGATGGCGGGCGTACTGATTGAGCGCGCCGGTGGCGAACTGCGCCCTGAGGGTGGCGGCATCGAGTGCGTTCAACGGCGCCGGCAGACCGCTGGGGAACACCACGCCCCAGGTCCCGTCGGTGTACTTGCCCCACAGTTCGGCGCCGATGAAGTTGCCGATGCGGCCGAAGCCCAGGCCCAGCGGCACCAGTGGCGCCATGAAATCGATGGTGTCGAACAGATGCAGGCGATGCTTGCGCGACCACCACCAGGCGGCGAACAGCACGCCCAGCAGGCCACCGTGGAAGCTCATGCCGCCATCCCACACTTTGAACAGCAGCAACGGGTTGTGCAGGAAGTCGCCCAGCGCATAGAACAGCATGTAGCCCACGCGCCCACCTACCACCACGCCGAGCATGGCGTAGAACAGCAGGTCGGAGAAGCCGTCGGCATTCACTCCCGGCAGGCGCCCGGCCGCGATCCGGCGACGCCCCAGCCACCAGGCCGCCATGAAGCCGAGCAGGTACATGATGCCGTACCAGTGCACTTTGACCGGCCCGAGCGAGATGGCGATGGGGTCGATGTCGTGGAAATAGATCATGGGCGATGCCTTGCAGGTAAGCGGCTATTCTCGGGGTACGGCCGCGCTACCTCAACCGAGCAGTTGGGGGGTATTGGGCAGACCGTCATCCTTGGACCCGGTGCCGGGCGGATAGTGCCCGGCCAGCAGGTCGGACACCTCGTTGATGGCCTGCAACACCGCGTCCTGCAGTTCACCCTGGCGCAGACGTTCCTGCATGTGCGCGCAGATCGCCTGCCACTGGGCCTGACCGATCCGCCCGCGCAGGCCACGGTCGGCCACCACTTCGATCGCGTGGTCGGCCAGCAGCAGGTAAACCAGCACGCCGTTGTTGTGTTCGGTATCCCAGGTACGCAGCTGGGCGAAGGCCTCCTCGGCGCGCTGGCGCGGGCTGACCCGGTGCCACAGGGCCGCCAGCGGCAGGTCTGCTTCCACCGCGAACATCACCTGGCCGCCGTGGCGCTGCTCACCGGCCGCGATGGCATCGGTGATCGCCTGCAGACGGGCCGGCGGGAATGCGCGCCGCACCGACGGCGAGAAAAGATGTCGCCACCAGCGCATCACCAGCCTCCCGAGGCGCCACCGCCTCCCGAACGTCCACCGCCACCGCCCCAGCCGCCACCGCCACCGAAGCCGCCTCCGCCTCCCCCGCCCCAGCCACCACCGCCGAAGCCACCGCCGCCGCCCCAGCCACCACTGCGGGCGAAGCGGCCGACCTTGCCCGAGGACAGGCCGATGAACAGTGCAATCAGGCCGGCCAGGCCGCTGGCCAGCCACAGCGAGGTGAACAGGAACGCGGCCACGGCTGCCCCGCCGCCGCCCACCAGCCCGCGCAGCGGACGTGGCAGCCAGCCCAGCAGGGCGCGCAGGACACTGCCGACGAAGAAACCGATCACCAGGGCGAAGGTCCAGCCATCGCTGTCGGGGTTGCGGGTGGCACGGTGGTCGCTGACCGGTGCCGGCAGCTCTTCGCCGTCGATCAGGGTAACCAGGGCGCCGGTCGCGGCGGACAGGCCGCCGGCATAGTCGCCGGTCCGGAACGACGGGGCGAGGTATTCCTGGATCACGCGGTTGGCGATGGCATCGGGAATGGCGCCCTCCAACCCGTAGCCGGGCTCGATGCGCACGCGGCGGTCATCCTTGGCCACCACCAGCAGGACGCCGTCGTCCACGCCCTTGCGGCCGATCTGCCACTGCTCGAACACGCGCTGGGTGTACTGCTCGATGGACTCGGGCTGGGTGCTGGGCACCATCAGGATCTGCAGCTGGCTGCCCTTGCGCTGCTGCAGGGCCAGCGCCTGGGCTTCCAGCGCCTGCGTCTGCGCGGTATCCAGGGTGCCGGTGGTGTCCACCACCGGCGAGGTCAGCGGCGGGATCGCGGCCTGCTGTGCCCACGCCGCCGGCGCCAGGCACAGGGCGAGCAGCAGCAGGCAGCGCAGCAGGCGCGCGGTCACGGGCTCAGTGCGCCGGCTGCGGGGTCTGCGGCGCGGGAGCCGGAGCCGGGGCCGGGGCCTGCGAGCCGAACCTGACCGCCGGCGGCTGGGAAATCTGCGCCTCGTTCTCCACCGTGAAGTTCGGCTTGGTCGCATAGCCGAAGATCTTGGCGGTGATCACCTGCGGGAACTGGCGGATGAAGGTGTTGTAGTCCTGCACCATCTGGATGTAGCGGCCGCGCGCCACGGTGATGCGGTTCTCGGTGCCTTCCAGCTGCGCCTGCAGATCGCGGAAGCCCTGGTCGGACTTCAGGTTCGGATAGTTCTCGGTAACCACCAGCAGCCGCGACAGCGCGCCGCTGAGTTCGCCCTGCGCCTGCTGGAACTGCTTGAGCGAGGCGGCGTCGTCGGCATTGACGTTGACCTGGCCGACGCGGGCGCGGGCATTGGTGACGTCGGTGAGCACCTGGCGTTCCTGGTTGGCATAGCCTTCCACGGTCTGCACCAGGTTGGGGATCAGGTCGGCGCGGCGCTTGTACTGGTTGAGCACTTCGGCCCAGCCGGCCTTGACCTGCTCATCCTTCTGCTGGATGGCGTTGTAGCCGCAGCCGGACAGCAGGGAGGCCAGTACGGCCAGGAACAACAGTCGGGAGAACGATCGCATGGCCGGCTCCGGATCTCGATGACGGGAGTCCGGAGCATGCCACGAACGCGGTCGGTGCGCCGTGTTCAGCCAACGGCGACACGGCGGACCGACCCGGCCTTCACCACTGGCCGGCGCCCGGCACGTTGTGGGCCACGGCGCGGCGGCGCATCAGCAGGTTCAGCCATTCCACCAGCACCGAGAAGCCCATCGCGGCGTAGATGTAGGGCTTGGGCACGTGCACTTCCAGGCCGTCCAGGATCAGCACGGCGCCGATCAGCAGGATGAAGGCCAGCGCCAGCATCTTCACGGTGGGGTTGGCGTCGATGAAGCGGCCCAGCGGGTTGGCCGCCAGCAGCATCACGGCCACCGAGAGCAGGATCGCGGCGACCATCACCGGCACGTGCTCGGCGATGCCGACGGCGGTGATGACCGAGTCCAGCGAGAACACGATGTCGATGATGGCGATCTGCGCGATCACCATGCCGAACACGGCCGAGGCCTTGGTCGTGGTGGGATCTTCGTCTTCGCCGCCGGTGATCAGCTCGCGGATTTCCATGCCGCCCTTGATGATCAGGAACAGGCCGCCCACGATCAGGACCAGGTCGCGGATGGAGATGCCCATGCCGGCCACGGTGAACAGGTTGGCCTGCATGTGCGCCAGGTAGGCCAGCGAGACCAGCAGCAGGATGCGGGTGATGCAGGCCACCGCGATGCCGAGCTTGCGCGCGAACGGACGGCGCGCTTCGGGCAGCTTGCTCACGGCGATCGAGATGAACACCAGGTTGTCGATGCCGAGCACGATTTCCAGCGCGCTCAGGGTCAGCAGGGTCAACCAGACATTGGGGTCGGACAACAACTCAAGAAACATGGATTTCCATCCTTACAGGGGGGATGACACGCCGCAGACGCGTCAGAAAAAGTGCGGTACCAGGATCAGGCCCCAGCACACCAGGACATTCATCATCAGCACGAAGACCGCGGCCGACCCCATGTCCTTGGCGCGCCCGGCCAGCTCGTGGAACTCGCTGCCGTAACGTTCGATCACCGCTTCGATGGCCGAATTGGCCAGTTCCATCGCCAGCACCAGCAGCATCGAGCCGATCATCAGCGCACGCTCGACCGGGGTCTGCCCCAGCCACAGCGCGAGCGGTGCCAGCACCACCAGCAGGTAGACCTCCAGGCGGAACGAGGACTCGTGCAGCCATGCTGCCCGCAGCCCCTGCCAGGACCATACCGCCGCCTTGAAGATGCGCCGGGGGCCGCGTGGCATGTGCCCCATTTCGTCAGCCACGGCGGCGGGCTCCGCTGCACACGGTGGGCTGGAACGAGGGGAACAGCACACGGCAGGCAGTCATGGGCATCGCTGAATGGGCGGGCAATCCGTCATTTTGCCACAAGCCTGTTGCCGGCACGGACGCGGCGCCCTGAATGGCCCGATGCGGTACGCCAGACAGCGGGGCCAGCTTTTATGATGAACGCCACGCCTGAATGGAGATTCCGATGACGTACCGCCGCCCCCTGCTGCTCGCCCTGGCCCTGGCCTGTGCCCTGCCCGCGCTGGCCCGCAGCCCCGTCCCGCCGGCCACGCCGCAGGTGCCGGCGCAGGTGTCCAACGTGGCCTGGGCCGGCGACATGGCGCAGTTTGCCGCCGCCGACAGGACCAATCCGCCGCCGCGCGGCGGGATCGCGTTCATCGGCAGCTCCTCGATCCGCATGTGGGACACCCTGGCCAGCGACTTCCCGGGCCAGAAGGTGTTCAACCGCGGTTTCGGCGGCTCTGAAGTGCGCGACAGCACCTGGTACGCCGGGCAGATCGTGATTCCGTATGCACCGTGCAAGGTGGTCTTCTACGCCGGCGACAACGACCTCAACAGCGGCCGCAGCCCGGTCCAGGTGCGCGACGACGTGGTGGCATTCGTGCAGCGCGTGCACCGCGACCTGCCGAAGACGACGGTGGAGGTGATCTCGATCAAGCCCAGCCCGTCGCGCGCGCAGCTGCTGCCGGCGGTGGTGGAAGCCAACGGGCTGATCCAGCAGGCGCTGGCCCGGATGCCCAACACCGGCTACACCGACATCTACACGCCAATGCTGGGTGCCGACGGCCAGCCGCGCGCGTCGCTGTTCCGCGAGGACATGCTGCACATGACCCCGGACGGCTATGCGATCTGGCGCGACGCATTGGCGCCGAAGGTACGCTGCGAGTGAAGGCAGCGCCCGGGGCAGGCGGACGGCCGCTGCCCCGCGTCAGCGGAACACGATCGTCGCCTGGGTGCCGACGCCGGGTTCGCTGGTCAGGGTGATCTTCCAGCCGAACCGGTCGCAGAGACGGCGCACGATCGACAGGCCCAGCCCGGTGCCCTGCGGCCGGGTCGGGTCGGCGCGGTAGAACGGCTCGAACGCCCGGGCCAGGGCGTCGGCCGACATGCCGATGCCGGTGTCGCGCACCACCACCCGGTCCTGCTCGACGTCCACCTCGATGCTGCCTTCGTCGGTGTAGCTGCAGGCATTGCGCAGCAGATTGCTGACCACCACCTGCAGCACCCGGGGCGGCGCGTGCAGGTGCACCGGCCCTGCGCTGTGCATGTGGATCTCCACCGGCCGGCCGGCCAGCAGTTCGCGGGCGTTGTCGACCTCGTAACGCACGATGTCATTGACATCGAACAGCTCGACCTGCGGTTCCACGTCCGCCTCGCGCGCGAGGATCAGGAACGCGTCGATCACCGCCTCCATGTCCCGGCCGGCGCGCTGGATGCGCTGCAGACCGCGACGCAGGCGCGGGGTCATTTCCGCATCGCCCAGGGCCATGTCGCTGGCGACGCGGATCACGGTCAGCGGGGTACGCAGCTCGTGGCTGGCATCGCGGGTGAAGTTGCGCTCGCGCGCCACATGCGCGCTGACCCGGGTGGCCAGTGAGTGCAGCGCAGCGGCCAGCTGCCGGGTTTCGCCCTGCATGTCCGCCGGCAGCTGGTCCGCCGCCAGGTCTGCCGCCTCCGGATGGCCCGGGTCCCAGCGCGACACCCGCCGCGCCAGCCAGTTCACCGGTGACACCAGCCGTTTGGAGGCGCGGTAGGTGATCCAGGAGGCGCCGTACACCGCCAGCAGGGTCAGCAGCACCGGCACGATGCCGAACCAGAAGGCCAGCATCTCCGCACGCGAGCGCAGGAACACCAGGTACAGCTGGCCCTCCTCGCGGGCATCCACCAGCACCAGCTGGTCGTCGTCCTTCAGCTCGTGGAACCCCGGCCCCAGCGTGCGCAGGTTGGCCGGCAGGCTCAGGCTCGACTGCCCCGCCTCGAGCAGATACCCGCGGATGTTCTGCGTGTTCGGCGGCGGCTGCGCCGGCGAGGCGTCGTGGAGCTGCCAGAAATAGGCGGCTTCCTCGCGCAGCGCGCTGCTGACCAGGCTGTGCTTGATCACCAGCGACACCAGCCATGCGCCCAGCAGGATGCCCAGGCTGGCGAGCACGGCTTGGAGGATGAAAACGATACGTATCTTGCGCGGCAGACCGTGCGGCATTACGGGGTCCAGGGCGGTTCGCCGCGATTATAGGAAAGCGCGCCGTGATTCCATCGTGCAAGACACCCGAACGACCGGGCATGCGCCAGGTCGTCGAGGATCCCGGGGCCCCGGGGGGCCCACTCGGTCATACCTTCATCACGCGGTGCGCTCAGCTCATCGGCTGGGCGATATCGGCGATCCGGTAGCCTGCGCTCTGCACGGTGTGCAGCAGCGGGCGGTCGAACGGCTTGTCGATGATCTTGCGCAGGTTGTACAGATGGCTGCGCAGGGTGTCCGAGTCCGGCAGGCCGTTGCCCCAGATCTCGCGTTCGATTTCCTGGCGCGTCACCACCCGCGGCGACTCGCGCATCAGGATGGTGAGCAGGCGCAGACCGATCGGCGAGAGCTGCAGCTCGGTGCCCGCACGCGTGGCACGCATGCTGACCGGATCGAGCACCAGGTCGGCGACCTTCAGCACTTCCGAGCCCACCTGGCGACGCTCGCGGCGGATCAGGGCGCGCAGCCGCGCTTCCAGTTCCTGGATGGCGAAGGGCTTGGTCAGGTAGTCATCGGCACCGAAGCCCAGGCCGGTCAGCTTGTCGTCGAGCGTATCGCGCGCGGTCAGCATCAGCACCGGGGTGGACTTGCGGGCGTCGTTGCGCAGCCGGCGGCAGACCTCGATGCCGTCCAGACGCGGCAGCATCAGATCCAGCACGACCACGTCGTAACTGTTTTCCGCCGCCAGGCGATAGCCGTCCAGCCCGTCCTGGGCGTAGTCGACCTCGAAGCCGCGGCCTTCCAGGTATTCACCGATCATCTCGGAGATGTTGCGGTTGTCTTCGACCACCAGCACCAGGCCGGAGGTTTCCTTTGTCTGACGCATGAGAGTCCCTCTTTCTTCAGCTTTGTGAAACATGCCGCATGGGCAGTGGACGCCGTGTGAAGCCGGTCACGACACAATCAGAGCAGGGGTCTCAGCAGGGGCCAGACGTTGTCCAGCACCCGCGGTTGCGCGGCCGCGGTGGGATGCAGGCCGTCGGCCTGCATCGATCCGGGCTGCAGCGCCACCCCGTCCAGCAGGAACGGCAGCAGCGCGACCTTGTGCTCCCGCGCCAGATCGGCATAGACCTGCTTGAGCCGCTGGCGGTAGGCCGGGCCGTAGTTGGGCGGCACGTCGATGCCCAGCAGCAGCACCTTGGCCCCGGCCGCCTTGCTGGCCAGGATCATCTTCTCCAGGTTGCCGCGCAGCTGGGCGGGGGTCAGCCCGCGCAGCGCATCGTTGCCGCCCAGCTCGATCACCACCACCGAGGGCCGGTGCTTCTGCAGCAGCCCGGGCAGCCGGGTCAGCGCGCCGGAGGAGGTTTCGCCGCTGATGCTGGCATTGATGATCGCCGGCGGGGGCTTGATCTGCTGGTTGACCCGCTGCTGAAGCAGGTTTACCCAGCCCGAGGCCGCCGGGATATTGTGGGCGGCACTGAGGCTGTCCCCGACCACCAGCACCGCGTGGCGGGGTTCCGGACCTTTGGCACACGCCAGCAGCGGCCACCACAGCAATGCTGCCAGTACCACGATCCACCCGGCCTGATGCCGCTTCCACTTCGTTCGGTACATTGGAGAATCCTCATCGACAGCCTGTCCCCCCGCAGCGCGCCCGTCGCCATTTCCGCCCACGACGTCGGCAAATCCGCCCGCGGCCCGGAGGGTGAAGTCCACATACTGGACAACATCGGCATGACCGTCCATGAAGGCGAGAGCGTGGCCATCGTCGGCGCGTCAGGTTCGGGCAAGACCACCCTGCTCGGCCTGCTCGCCGGCCTGGACCTGCCCAGCCGCGGCCGCATCACCCTGGCCGGGGAATCGCTGGACACGCTGGACGAGGAAGCCCGCGCACAACTGCGCGCGCGCGAGGTCGGCTTCGTGTTCCAGAGTTTCCACCTGCTGCCGGCGCTGACCGCCGAAGAGAACATCGCCCTGCCGCTGGAACTGGCCGGGCGCGAGGATGCGGCGCGGGTGCGCGAGGTGCTGGAGCAGGTCGGCCTCGGCCATCGTGCGCGCCACTATCCGCGCCAGCTCTCCGGCGGCGAGCAGCAGCGCGTGGCCCTGGCGCGCGCGTTCGTTGCACGCCCGCGCATCCTGTTCGCCGACGAGCCCACCGGCAGCCTGGACCAGGCCACCGGCCAGCAGATCAGCGACCTGCTGTTCGCGCTCAACGCCAGCAGCGACACCACCCTGGTGCTGGTCACCCACGACCTGCGCCTGGCCCAGCGCTGCGAACGCATCTACCGTCTGGATGGCGGCCGCCTGGTCGACGCGTCCATCGGCACGCCGGCATGAATGTCATCCGCCATGCCGCGCGGGCGCTGCGCCGCGAGTTTCTCGCCGGTGACCTGCTGACCGTGTTCGCCGCGCTGGTCCTCGGCGTGGCGGTCATGACCGCAGTCGGCACCCTGGTCAACCGGGTCACGCTGGCGCTGACCAGCAGTGCCGCCGAGATGCTGGGCGGCGATCTTGGCCTGAGCGCGCGCGAGGACGTGCCGGCGCGGTTTGCCGACGCCGCGCGCACGCGCGGGCTGGCCAGCACCCGCATGGTCAGTTTCCCCAGCGTGCTGTTCCACGGCGACGACAGCCAGATGGCCAACATCAAGGCGGTCAGCGCGGGCTATCCGCTGCGCGGCGAGCTGCGCGTGGGCCGTGCCCTGCACGATGCCGCCAGCGAAACCGCCGGCACGCCACCACCGGGAGAGGCCTACGCCGACCCGCGGTTGATGCAGGCGCTGGGGCTGAAGATCGGCGATGCGCTGGAGTTCGGCGCCGGCTCCCTCACCGTCACCCGCGTGCTGCAGGCCGAGCCGGACACGTCCGGCGAGCTGATGCAGCTGTCGCCGCCGCTGCTGGTCAACCGCGTCGATGTCGACCGCGCCGGCCTGCTCGGTCCGGGCAGCCGCGCGTCCTACCGGATGATGTTCGCCGGCCCGGCCGAGGCGATCGCCGACTTCCGCGCGTGGCTGGCGCCGCAGGCCAAGGGCTACCGCATCGTCGGGATCGCCGACACCCAGCGCGGCGTCCGCGGCGCGTTCGACCTCGCCGGCCGCTTCCTGTCGCTGGCCGCCCTGCTGGCGGTGCTGCTGGCCGGCGTGGCCACGGCCCTGGCGGCCAACCGCTTTGCGATGCGCCGGATCGACCAGGTGGCCATCCTGCGCTGCCTGGGCGCGCGCCAGCGCGACATCCTGGCCGCGATGGCGCTGCAGCTGGTGATGCTGGCCGTGCCGGCCTGCCTGGTCGGCATCGGTCTGGGGCTGGCCGCGCAGGCTGGGCTGGTGCAGGCACTGGGCGGGCTGGTCCCCAACCGCCTGCCGCTGCCGCAGGCCACCCCGGCATTGAGCGGCGCCGGCATCGGCCTGGTACTGCTGCTCGGCTTCGGCCTGCCGCCGCTGCTGCGGCTGCGCCGGGTGCCGCCGATGCGCGTGCTCAACCGCAGTTTCGCCGCACTGCCGCCCAGCTCGGTACTGGTCTATCTGGCCGCGCTGGCCGCCACGGTGGCGCTGACCGTGCAGGCCACCGGCGATGTACGGCTGGCCGCCTGGGTGCTGGGCGGGCTGGCCGCGCTGGCGGCGCTGGCCGGGGGCGTGGGTGCGCTGCTGCTGTGGCTGCTGCGCGGCCTGCAGGGCCGCCTGCGCGGGCGCTGGAAGCTGGGCGTGGCGGCGCTGACCCGGCGCCGCGGGCTGGCAGTGATGCAGCTGGTGGGGCTGTCATTGTCACTGTGCGCGTTGCTGCTGCTGTCGGTGGTGGGCCCGGGCCTGCTGGCGCAATGGCGCGACCGGCTGCCCAGCGATACGCCCAACTACTTCCTGATGAACATCCAGCCGGAACAGCGCGCGGCGGTACTGGCGACCCTGCAGGGCCTGGGCGTGGTGGCGCCGGGCATCGAGCCGTTCAGTACCGGCCGCCTGCTGGCCGTCAACGACCGCGCGCCGCAGCGGCAGCAGCGCGAGGACAACAGCAACGACGACGACGACGCCAACCGCCCGGTCAATTTCTCCTGGCGGCATGATTTCCCGCCGGCCAACCAGTTGCTGGAGGGCCGCTTCTGGGCGGTCGGCAGCACGGCGGCGGAGGCATCGATCGAACAGGGCTGGGCCGAGCGCTACGGGATGAAACTGGGCGACACAGTGACGCTGCAGATGGGCGACCAGGAGCGTCGCTTCACCATCACCAGCATCCGCAAGGCGGACTGGGATTCGTTCCGGGTCAACTTCTTCCTGCTGCTCAACGAGGGCGCGGTGGGCGATGCCCCCTACAACCTGATCACCGCGTTCCATCTGCCGCGCACGCAGGCGCCGGCGCTGGCCGGGCTGACCCGCGAGCATCCCAACATCTCGCTGCTGGACATCGACGGCATCCTCGAACGGGTGCGCGAGGTGGTCGACCGGGTCACCCAGGCGGTGCAGCTGGTGATGGGCTTCAGCCTGCTGGCCGGGCTGCTGGTACTGCTGGCGGCGCTGCAGGCCACCGCCGGCGAGCGCCGCTACGACAGTGCCGTGCTGCGCACGCTGGGCGCAACGCGGACGCAGCTGCGCGGGGCGGTGCTGGTGGAGTTCGGGCTGCTGGGGCTGCTGTCGGCGCTGCTGGCGGTCGGTACGGCGGCGGTACTGGGCAGTGTGGTGGCACGCCAGGTGTTCGAGCTGCAGCTGAGCCCGCCGTGGGGGCCGCTGCTGCTGGGCGGTGCGCTGGGCGTGGTGCTGAGCATGGCGTCGGGGTGGCTGGGCACGCGGCGCATTCTGCGTACCCCGCCGGCGCTGGCGTTGCGGGAGGCGTAACGCCGAAGGGGGGGCCGGGAACGCGGCCCCCCAAAGCGGCCGGGCAGAGCCCGGCTCTACGGCCCGCGTTACGGGGCTTTTTCTACCCACTGCTTGAAGACTGCGTCGATCTCGGCGTCTTTGACCTTCTTGCCGTCATGGATGTCCTGGGCCTGGGTGAACAACGGGATGATCATCGCCATGCCGTCCAGCTTGGTCTTCAGGTGCACGCCCGGGGCCTGGCCGAGGAAGCCGTCCCAGCGCTGGCGCACCTTGGCCCAGTAGCCGGCGGTGGCGGTCCAGTAGTCGTAGGCCGGCTTGAAATCGACGTCGGTGGTGCGGTTGTAGTCGTTGAAGCCGAACTCGCGTGCGATCTCCTGCTGGCTGCCATCGGCACCGCGCAGGATCTTGGTGTTGAACTGCTCGTGGGTCCAGCCGTTCGGCGTGAGCGTGTGGCGGTTGACCACGGCCAGCGCGTTGTAATCGCTGCGGCGGGTGTATTCACGGCGCGGCAGCGGGCGCCAGCTCAGGTCGCTGGTCCAGGTGGCCACGCCGTTGTCATAGGCCCACTTGCCCGTGCCGCAGTAGCGCGGCGCATCGCTCACTTCATAGACGCACTGGGTCCACGCACCGGCGTTGACCGCGGCCGGGAGGGTGCGCACCTGCCAGGTCTGGTCGGCGCTGAATTCGAACCGGTTCGGCGCTTCGTACACCCAGTCCTGGCGCCAGTGCTTGGTCACGTGGCCACTCTTGCCGTCCACCAGCAGGTGCTGCAGGACGATGCGCCTGGGCGAGTCTTCGACCACGATCACCACTTCGTTGCCGCCGCTGCGCACGGCCGGCGCGCGCTCGTAGCCGGGCTTGAGCAGCACGGTCTCATCGAAGGCGAAATCGACGATGTACTCGCCTTTCATTGCCAGGATGCTGTCGTGGTCGCGCTGCAGGTCGGAGGGCTGGGCGTGGACGGCACCGCTGCTGGCGAGCAGCAGCCACGCACTGGCTGTCTGGAGTTTCATCTGAAGGTCCCTTCTGGAGTGGCTTGCAAGGTGGATTACAACCGGATCAACGGCGGATCGGCGGGGTCGGCGGCTGGCCCGTGGCGCGCGGCCGTGGCACAGCAGCAGTCGTCGACCCACAGCTCGCCCTCCGCGCCCTCGACATCGGCGATGTGGCGGGCGATGCCCGCGCCCAGCGACGACAGCGGGGCCAGGCTGGCCGCCAACCCACGGCCATCCTCGGCCGTGTGCAGACGCAGGGCGCACATGCGCCACGGCTCGCCGCCGAGACGGACCGCCAGGCGACGCCACAGGCGCTCGGCCACACCGCCGTCGCTGACCGGCTCGGCCCGTGCCGGGAATGCGCCCACCAGCCGGTCCCAGGCCAGGTAGTCGCTGTCGGGCAGCAGGTACAGGCGCCAGCAGCAGCGGCCGCGGGCGTCGGCGAAGCACAGGCTTTCGCGGATGCCTTCGCTGTCCATGCCCTGGCAGGCGTGGGCGGAGACCGCCCGCTTCCAGCCGCCGAGCTCGCTGCTGTCGGGGCGGTACAGGCACAGCACCGTGCCCAGGGCCGCGAGTTGTCCGGGGGTGGGCAAGGCCGTGGCAGGCAGTGCGTGGGCCAGGGGACGGAAGGCGGACAGGGCTCGGCTCATGGCGGCTACCAGCTCACGGCAAGGCTGGCCGACACGGTGCGGCCGGGGTTGGTGAAACGGTCGATCACCGTGCTGTTGGTCGCCAGCGAAGAGGTGATGCCCGAGTAGTCGATGTAGGTGCGGTCGCCCAGGTTGAACACGCCGACGTTGAGCTTGGCGCCGGGTGCGAAGTCCCAGTGCGCCATCAGGTCGAGCACGCCATACCCGGCCGGCGCGAACGGCGCGGCGGCACCGACCGCGGGCGGCAGGCGATCCTTGCGCTTGGCGAAGGTTCCGGCCAGCTCCACGCCCCACGTATCGCGGTCGTAGGCGATGCCGAGCGTGCCGCGCAGCGGGTCGATGGATTCCAGCGGCACGTCTTCGGTCTTGTTCTGGCCACGCGACCAGGCCACCGAACCGTTGAGCGACCAGCCGGCCAGCGCCGGGCTCAGTTCGCCGAAATCGACGCCGGCCTTCAGCTCGGCACCGTAGATTTCCGCATCGGCCACGTTCTGCGACTGGAACACGATCAGGCCCTGGGGATTGATGCCGACCTGGCGCTGGGACTCGATGAAGTCCTTGTAGTCGTTGTAGTAGCCGCTCAGGCTGACGTAGGCGGCCGGGCTGAGGAAGCGCACGCCCAGCTCGAGGCCGTCGCTGGTTTCCGGCTTGAGGTCCGGGTTGGGAATGGCGGTGTACCCGAACATCACGTTGGTGAAGCCCAGATTGACGTCGTTGTACGGCGGCGAGCGGAAGCCATGCGCATAGCCGGCGAACAGCGACCACTGGTCGGCGAAGCGCCAGACCATGCCCAGCTTCGGCGAGACGCTGGTCTTGGTCAGGCCGGACACGGCCATGCCGGGGTTGTCGGCAGCGAAGATGCCGTCCACCTCGGGGCGCAGCTCGTAGTGGTCCACGCGCACGCCCGGCACCAGCGAGAAGCGGCCGTCGGCGAAGCGCATTTCATCCTGCGCGTACAGGCCCAGCTCGGTGGTCTTGCTGATCGGGAAATCGCGCACCGGGAAGGCGTCGGGCAGGATCGTGGTGCTGATCGCTCCGTTGGCGAGGACCTGATAGCCGTCGCGCTTCTGGCGGGTTTCGGTCCAGGCGCCGTCGACGCCGTAGGTCAGCGCATGCGCGACCGCGCCGGTTTCCAGGGCTTTGTGGAACACCGCCTGCAGGCCGTACACGCGCTGGTCGAAATTGAACTCGCGGTGGCGCGTGGTGCGGTTGGCGCGGTCCTCATCGGTGCGCTGGGTGGTCTCGCTGTCCTGGCGGTACACCTGCCACGACAGGCTGTCGGCGAAGCCCATGCCCACATCGTCCAGCTCGTGGCGGAACGACACGCGCGCACGGGTCTGGTGGTCGCGGGCCTTCATGCCGGTGGTGGTGGTGTGGTCGATCGCCGACAGCACGTTGGTGTCCACGCTGTCCTCGTTGCCCTCCACCGTCAGCTTGAAGCGCTGGGTGTCGCTGGGGGCGTAAACCAGCTTGCTCAGCACGCTGCGGCCGTCGCGGTCCTGCGGGTTGGCCGCGGTGCGGGTGCGGTCGCTGCTGCGGACATCCCCGTTGCTCTGGGTTTCCTGGCCCTGGCGATGGTTGACGTTGACCATGCCGCTCCAGCGGTCGCCGCCGAAGGCGGTGGTGGCGCTGCCAAGCAGGCCCTGCCAGTCGCCGTCGTAGCCGAACTTCAGGCCGACGTAGCTGTTCCGGCCGTCCTTGAGGTAGTCGGCCGGGTCCTTGGTAACGAACGCGACCACGCCGCCCAGCGCATCGGAGCCGTACAGCGAGCTGGCCGGGCCGCGCACGATCTCGACCCGTTTGAGGGTTTCCAGATCGGTGAAGTTGCGGTTGGCGTCGGCGAAGCTGCCGATGTCGAACGCCTTGGGCATGGCGATGCCGTCGGTCTGGATCAGCACGCGGTTGCCGTCCAGGCCACGGATGCGGAACCCGCCCAGACCGAAGCGTGCCGGGCTGCTGGTGACCGACACGCCCGGCTCGTAGCGCACCAGATCCTTGATGTTCTGCACCAGGTGGTTGTCCAGCTGCTCGCGGTCGATGACATCGACGGTGGCAGCCACATCGCTCAGCGCGCGCTCGGTGCGCGTGGCGGTGACCTGCACGCGATCGAACTCGCGCGCGTCGTTGGCAGAAGAGGTGGCGGCATCGGCAGCGGCATGCGCGGCCATCGGCAGCGCCAGCCACAAGGCGGCGCTCAGGGCAGTCGGTCGGATCGTCATGGGATGGCTGGAATCGGCTTGGTGCAGGAGGAGACCCCCGACCCACGCCATCGACCGGAGTCGCCGGCGAGGTGTCGAGGGGGAGAGAGCAGGAGCAACGCGGGCCCGGGGGGAGGGGCAGACCCGCGCGGACGGCGCGAGGGCGCAGGCGGGTGCTGCCGGCCAGCGGCCGGCACGCCACCGGCGGCCGGCACTACTTGGTCAGGATCAGCTTGTCGTTGCTGGTATGACGCAGGCGATAGAAGCGGTCGCCGTGCTGGATCAGGATTTCGCGGCGGCCCTTGAGCAGGGCTTCGCTGTCGATCACTTCTTCGGGCGGCACCACGCGTACGGGGCGGTCGCGGAGGGTGAGCGTTTCGGGGCGCAGCAGTACAGCAGCTTGAGTGTTCATCATCGTCTGGACTCGTGCGAGGGACGATTCAAATGATAATGATTCTCAGTTGACAATCAACAACCATTCTCATTTTGATTGATGGCATTAATGATCGAACCGAGAAGTTCGATTGATGCCATCAATTGAAAACGGCGTCTACCTGCTGCCAGACGGTCTCATCCATCGTTTCGAACACCCGCAGCGCGCCCAGGTTCTCCTGCAGCTGCCCTACCCGGCTGGCGCCGAGGATCACGCTGGAGACATTGAGGTTGCGCAGGCACCAGGCGATGGCCAGCTGCGCCGGCGACTGGCCGAGCCGGGCGGCCAGCGCGGTGAAGCGGCGCACCTTCTCCAGCCGCTGCTCGGCCGGATCGCCGAGCACCAGGTCCTTCAGCCAGGCGGTCTGGGCCTGGCCGAGCCGCGACTGCGCGTCCACCCCGGCGTTGTACTTGCCGGTCAGCAGGCCCGAGGCCAGCGGCGACCAGATGGTGGTACCCAGTCCGGCATCGGCATACAGGGGCGCGTACTCGCGTTCGACCCGGTCGCGGTGCAGCAGGTTGTACTGCGGCTGCTCCATCGAGGGGGCGTGCAGGTGGCCGGCGCGGGCGATATCGACCGCTTCCTGGATCTGCGCCGCCGACCACTCCGAAGTGCCCCAGTACAGCACCTTGCCCTGCCGGATCAGGGTGTCCATCGCCTGCACGGTCTCGGCGATCGGGGTGTCCGGATCGGGGCGATGACAGTAATAAAGGTCAAGATAGTCCACCCGCAGGCGCTTGAGCGCGGCATGGCAGGCGTCGGTCACATGCTTGCGCGACAGGCCGTGCTGGGTCGGACGCGGGTCGTCCACCGCGCCGAAGAAAACCTTGCTGGACACGCAGAAGCCGTCACGCGGCAGGCGCAGGTCGGCGATCACGTCGCCCATCACCTGCTCGGCCCGGCCGCGCGCATAGCCCTCGGCGTTGTCGAAGAAGTTGACCCCGTTGTCCCAGGCCGCCGCGATCAGGTTGCGGGCCTCGTCGCGGGCGATCTGGTCGCCGAAGGTCACCCAGGCCCCGAAGGACAGGGCGGAGAGCTTCAGGCCGGTGGAGCCCAGGCGGCGGTAGAGCATGCGATTCTCCTGCTGCAGGCCCGCATCCGGGCCGGATCGATGGTCACTAGTGTAGCCGGCACGGGCCCGCAAACCCTTGTCGATGCTGGCCGGATCGGCGCCGATCGGCTCGCGCACGCCGCTTTTCCTTGCCCCGCCCCTGCCGCTGCTCTAGGCTTCCCGTTTTTCGCGGCGCCCCAAGGGAAGTCACATGGTCGAAGGTTTGGGCAGGATTGGCTTCGGCCTGTTCGGGTTGGTGGTGCTGATCGGCATCGCCTGGTTGTTCTCGAACAACAAGCGCGCCGTCGACTGGCGCCTGGTGGTCACCGGTATCGCGTTGCAGATCGCCTTTGCGGCGGTGGTGCTGCTGGTGCCCGGCGGCCGCGATGTGTTCGATGCGCTGGGCAAGGGCTTCGTGAAGATCCTGAGCTTCGTAAACGAGGGCTCCGGTTTCATCTTCGGCAGCCTGATGGACACCAGCAAGTTCGGCTTCATCTTCGCCTTCCAGGTGCTGCCGACCATCATCTTCTTCTCGGCGCTGATGGGGGTCATGTACCACCTCAACGTCATGCAGATGATCGTGCGTGGCATGGCCTGGGCGATCACCAAGATCATGCGCGTGTCCGGCGCGGAAACCACCAGCGTCTGCGCCAGCGTCTTCATCGGCCAGACCGAGGCGCCGCTGACGGTACGCCCCTACATCGCCAAGATGACCCAGTCCGAACTGATCACGATGATGATCGGCGGCATGGCGCACATCGCCGGCGGCGTGCTGGCCGCGTACGTGGGCATGCTCGGTGGCAGCGATCCGGTGCAGCAGGCGTTCTACGCCAAGCACCTGCTGGCGGCGAGCATCATGGCTGCGCCGGCAACCCTGGTGGTGGCCAAGCTGCTGGTGCCCGAAACCGGCACCCCGCTGACCCGCGGCACCGTCAAGATGGAAGTGGAGAAGACCTCCAGCAACATCATCGACGCGGCAGCGGCCGGCGCCGGCGACGGCCTGAAGCTGGCGCTGAACATCGGCGCGATGCTGCTGGCCTTCATTGCGCTGATCGCCCTGCTCAACGCGCCGCTGACCTGGCTGGGCGAAGTCTCCGGCCTGCAGGCGATGATCGGCCGTCCGACCGACCTGTCGACCATCTTCGGCTACCTGCTGGCGCCGATCGCCTGGGTGATCGGTACCCCGTGGGCCGATGCCACCACCGTGGGCTCGCTGATCGGCCAGAAGGTGGTCATCAACGAGTTCGTGGCGTACTCCAAGCTGTCGGAGATCGTGAACGGCCAGGTGCCGGGCATGACCCTGTCGGCCGAAGGTCGCCTGATCGCCACCTATGCGCTGTGCGGCTTCGCCAACTTCAGCTCGATCGCAATCCAGATCGGTGGTATTGGTGGCCTGGCCCCCGAGCGTCGCCACGATCTGGCCAAGTTCGGCCTGCGCGCGGTGCTTGGCGGTACCATCGCCACCTTCATGACGGCGACCATCGCCGGCGTGCTGACGCATTTCAGCTGATATCCGTTCATTGAGAAACAGACTTTATGAGTAGCAGTGTCGTCGTTGTCGGCTCCTTCAATGTGGACCATGTCTGGCGTTGCGATGCGCTCCCGGCTCCGGGCGCGACCATCGCCGGGCGCTACAGCACCGGTCCGGGCGGCAAGGGCTTCAACCAGGCCGTCGCCGCACGCCGCGCCGGCGCGCCGACCACCTTCGTGTGCGCGCTGGGCGACGATGCCGGCGGTGCGATGGCCCGTGGCCTGGCCGCCGATGACGGCTTCACCCTGCAGGCCGAAGCCAGCACCGAGCCGACCGGCACCGGTGGCATCTACGTGGACAGCCGCGGCCGCAACACGATCGTGATCGGCCCGGGCGCCAATGCCGCCCTGAGCACCGCCTACGTCGAGCAGCAGCGTGCGTTGCTGAGCGGCGCCAAGGTGGTGCTGGCGCAGCTGGAGTCGCCGGTGGAAACCATCGAAGCGGCGCTGGCGATCGCCCGTGAGGCCGGTGCCACCACCGTGCTCAACGTGGCCCCGGCCGACGCCCCGTCCAGCATCGGCCTGCTCAAGCTGGCCGACGTGCTGACCCCCAACGAGACCGAGTTCGCCGCCCTGCTCGGCCGCCATGTGGGTGAGCGCGTGGACGCCAACGACGTGGCCGCGCTGGACGGTGCCAGCCTGCATGCGCTGTGCCGCAAGCTGGTGGGCAACGGCACCGTGGTGGTGACGCTGGGGTCGGTGGGCGTGTTCGTCTCGCACGCCGAGGAGAACCTGCGCGGTGACACCCAGCCGTATTACCGCGTGGGCGCCGAACAGGTGCAGGTGCTCGACACCACCGGTGCCGGCGATGCGTTCAACGGTGCGCTGGTGGCGTCCATCGCCCAGGACCCGGACGCCGCGTTCGCCCGCCATGTGCGCTTTGCCAACCAGTTCGCCGGCCGCTCCACCGAGAAGGAAGGCGCCGCCGCAGCGATGCCGCACTTCACCCCGGCCGACGCCGAAACCAAGTAAGCGTCACCCCTGTGGATAACGAGGCCAGCGTTCGCGCTGGCCTTTTTTTTTGGTTCCTCGCCGTCCCCTGCGGGTCAGCCGCCTGCCCGGTGCGGCGGTACGCAGCGCGCGATCCACAGCGCCAGCGCGCCGACCAGCAGGCCGGCCAGCACATCCAGCAGATCGTGCTGCCAGGTGGTGAGCGTCGAGATCAGGATCAGGCCACACGCCCCATGCCACAGCCAGCGCAATGCCGCCGCATCGTCCTGCAACCAGCGCCGCCATGCCTGCCATACCACCACCAGCACGGCGGCATGCAGCGACGGCGCCATGTTGAACGGCGCCTCGAACGCCCGCAGCTGTGCGAACAGCAGCCCGCTGGCGCCCTCCGGCTGTGGCAGCACGCGGATGTTGCCGGTCGGCCAGCACACGAAGACGAGCATGCAGCCGGCCTGCACCAGCGCAATGGCCAGCGCATGGCGGCGCAGCGCCGATCGGGTCGGGCAGATGAAGAAGGTCAGCGGGTACAGCAGGTTCAACGCCAGGTAGGGCCAGATCGTCCACGCCCAGAACGGCATCGCATCGTCCCAGCGACCATGCAGGCTGTAGGTCTGCGCCTGGCTGGCGGCCCAGTGGTTGCTCCAGCTGTAGCCGTGGATGAACATCGCGCCGAGCAGCAGCATCCACAGCATGGCCTCGCGCCAGGGCGGCTGAGGGACTGAAGCGTTGGCAGCAGGTGACAGGGGCACGCGCGCACCGTAGCAGAACGTGGCAGGCCTGTTTGCCGCTATCCTTGCCGCTTCACCGATACACGGACTGTACGCAGTGGCCGCAGCAGGCAGTCAGCACCACGCAGGCACGCGCGCGGAAGCACCGCGCCTGACGCGCAATCCGGCCTGGGCCGTGTTCTCGCAGACCCATGCCGGGCGCCCGCTGCTGCTGGTGTCCGGCGGCGCCGACGAGCTGTACGTGGTCGATGAGGCCGACACCCCGGCCGTCATCGAACGGATCCTCGGCCACTGGCAGGACGACACGCTGGCGGTCCTGCAGGACGATGCCGACTGCGGCCCGGCGGTCCGCCAGTTGATCCGCCTCGGCGTACTGGTGCCGCTGCAGGCCGTGCGCGACGTGCGCCGCTATGCACTCGACTGGCTCGGCGACCCCCTGCCCGGCCTGGCCGACGCGTTCGACCGGCATGCCAGCGCGGATCTGCACCGCGTCGATGCCGTTGACGACGCCGATCTGCTGGTCCTGGTCAGGCATGGCCTCGGGTGGGAACAGGCGCTGACCCGCTACCGCGCACGGATGCCGGCGCAGCCGCATCTGCTGCTCGACCTCAGCTATCACCACACGCTCGCGCTCGGGCCCTATGTGGTGCCGGGCCAGAGCGCCTGCGTGTATTGCCTGGGCAACCGGGTGCTGCGCCGCTGGGGCGACGCGGCGGTGCCGGCGCTGCCCGCCGTCGCGGCGCAGCCGGCACGGATCGCGGCGCTGGTCGCGCCCCTGCTGGATCAGCCCAACCTGTTGCTGGGCTATCTCGAACGCAGCGTCTGGCTCGACCTGCATCGGCTGCACGGGGAACGCGACCGGGTCGTGCGGCTGCCGTGGTGCCCCGCCTGCCAGCACGGCGAGGCGTCATTGCCGCCCCCGCTGTCGTTGCCCTGGGACGCCGGACGCCCGTGATAACGTGGCTCACGCGCCGGGCGTTTCCGCATCGGTCAAGGGAGTGACCCCATGTATCGCCTGCCTACTCAGTTCGATGCCAGTGCCTCGCGCCAGGACCTTGCCGCCGCAGGCGGCGGTTCGACGTCGACCACCTGCAGCTCCTGCGTCGTTACCCTGCTCGGTACCTCGGTACTCTCGGCCGTGGTGCTCGGCAAGTTGGACCCGGTCACGCCGACGGCCGCCGGCAGCGACGCACACGCCACGACCGATACCGTCGATACCGGCACCGGGGTTCGCGATCCGGCGCCTGCGCAGACAAACACACCGACAGCGCCGGCAACCGGGCTGAGCCGCACGGGCCGGGTGCTGCTGGGGCTGTTCGCCCTGCCGCTGGCCGCGATCGGCGGCAGCATGTTCATGGGCATCTCCAACCCGCTGTTCGGCCTGTTCGTCGCCGTCGGGCTGTATGTCGGCCTGTACGCCCTCGTCTACGAACGCTCGGGGCGTTCGCTCGGGCGCGGTATCGGCATCGGCATCGCCCTGCTGCTGGGCCTGTTCGCCGTCGGCGCACTCGAGATGATGCTCTGGCTGAGCGTGATGAAATGAACCGCGCCGCCGCGCGGGCGGCGGCGCCGGAAACGCCCACGCTGTCGTCGCACCTGCTGCATGGCGCAGCGCGTCCGCGCTGCGGTCTGGTGCGCCCCGCGCAGCCGATCGACGCCAACCCCTGCGATGCAACCGGGCCCTTGTTCGACGGGCGGCGCGTGCACAATGCCGCCACCCCGGCCGACCCGGCCAATCCCTGGCAGGGCGTCTCCGGCGCGGTCGCGCTGGACGCGGAGGCCGCCGCTGATGGCGCGGTCGCCGAGGCGCTGGAGCGGCTGGCAGCGGCGCAGGTGGGCGTCGACGTACGTCGCCGCGATGCGCTGACGCCCGCGCAACGTCTGGACGAATCGGCCTTCGCGCTGTTCTCGGCCAGCCAACGTGCCACGCCGGGCTTTCCGTGGCCGATGCCCGAACGCGACGACGATCTGTTCGCGGCGGTGCATGCGCTGGATGACAACCGGGTGGTCTGGGTGCCGCAGGAACTGGTCGGACTGGGGCCTCGCAGCGGCCAGGCGCGACTGCCGTCGACGTCCAGCGGGCTGGCCGCCTGGCGGGACGGCCGCGATGGCGCCTGGCTGGCGCTGCTGCGTGCGGCCCAGGAGCTGCTCGAGCGCGACGCGCTGGCGGTGACCTGGCTCAACGGTGTGGCCGGGCGGCGAATTGCGTTGCCCGCGCAGTGGCAGGCCCATGCGCGCGCGCGCGGCGGCGAACTGCAGGCCTTCGACCTGACCCAGCACTGGAACCCGCACCCGGTGATCGCGGTCGCGGGCGGCATCCCGTTTGAAGGCCGCCCCCGGCACGTGCTCGGTATCGCCTGCCGTGCCGATCCCGGCGAGGCGCTGCACAAGGCGCTGCTGGAATGGCAGCAGGCGCTGACCTTTGCCGCGCATCTGTGTGGCCGCGAAAGCGCACGGCTTCCGCGTGAACCGGCGGCGCTGCGCAGCTTCGACGAACATGCCGCGTTCTACACGCTGCGCCCGGACCTGTGGCCGCAGCTGCCGCTGTTCGGGAAGGCCGCTGAGAGCACCCTGCAGCTGCCACCGCCGGGCGCGGCAATCCTGCCCGCAGCGCCGCGCGCGATCGCCGAGCTCGATCTGCTGCGGCGCCGGCTGGGCCATGCCGGCATCGCGCTGTACTACCGCGAGTTGACCACCGCCGATGTGGCCGCGGCCGGCCTGCGGGTGATGCGGGTGGTGTCGCCGCCGCTCAGCGGCCTGCATGCCGACGAGCGTGCGCCCTTCCTCGGCGGCCGCTGCCGGGACGTGGCATGGCGGTATCCCGGCGTGCCGCACAGCGACACGTTTCCCACTCCCTTCCCGCATCCGCTGGGTTGATGCACGAGGCCCGCATGCCGTCACCACCGCCCCCCTGGCAGGATGCCCCGCTGTTCCATCTGTTCTGGCACAACGGCGAGCTCAATCCTGCCCGCGCCGAGGTCATGGGCGCGCGCATCGCCGAAGATGCCGCTCGCGCCTGGTCGCCGCCGCGGCCGTTGCATGCGCCCGCCGGCATCGCCCTGCCGGACCCGGTGCACCCCGGCGACGCCCTCGCGCAGCGCCACAGCGGCCGCCGGTTCGGTGACGCACGCTGGGGCGCGCCGGAACTGGGGCGCCTGCTGGCCCCGCTGCGCGCCCGGCCCGGTGACAGCGACACGCGGCGGCTGCCGTCCGGCGGTGCCAAATACCCGATCCAGGCCTATGCCGCGCTGTACGGCACCGACGATGCGATCGCCGCAGCGCCGGGCATCCATTGGTACGACCCGCTCGCGCATGCGCTGGTGCCGGTGGCGCCCTGCCCCGCATGGCCGGCGCTGTCCAGGCTGCTTGGCGTGGCGTGGCCGGAGCGGCCGGCCGCCGTGCTGTTCCTGGTGGCCGAGCCGGCCGGCACCCTGGCCAAGTACGGTGAGCGGGGGGGCCGCTTCGTATTGATCGAGGCCGGGGTCTGGCTGGGGGCGCTGGGGCAGCAGGTGGCGGCGATGAACGCCGCCGGCTGCGCGATCGGCTCCTTCGAGGATGCCGCCGTGCTGGCCCTGCTCGGGCTCGACCCGCAGCGGCATCTGGCCGTGTTGGCCTATGCCTGCGGTCCGGCGCCCTGAGCGCGACCGGAAATTGCCAGCGAATGGCCGCTGCCTGGATTGCCCCGATGCTGTTGTCACTCGACCATGAGCTCCCCCCGCTCACGGACGACGCACGACATGACCGACACCCCCTTCTGGATGCTGCTGGCCGCCACCGGCACCGCGCTTGCGGTGCTGCTGCACATTGGCTGCATCGCCTTCGGTGCCCCGTGGTATGAATTCTTCGGGGCCGGCCAACGCATGGTGCGCCTGGCCCGTGCCGGGCGTGCCGAACCCGCCTTGATCACTGCAGCGATCACCCTCGTGCTGGGCATCTGGACGCTGTATGCCTTGTCGGCGGCCGGCTGGGTACGCCCGCTGCCCGGCACCCGCTGGGTGCTGCTGGGGATCATCGGCATCCTCGGCGGCCGGGGCCTGGCCGGGCTGATCATCGGCCGGGTCCGCCCGGGCTACAACGGTGCGCGCTTCTGGTATGCCAGTTCCCTGACCTGCCTGGCGCTCGCTGGCCTGTACGTTGCCGGCAGCCTGACCCGATAGCGCCGGCCGCCGCCCTTTAGCGCGTGATTGCCGGCCAGCGGCCGGCACGACCGGTAACCGGCCAGCATCAGCCGCCGCTGGGGGCGGCGGAAGCAATCGTCAAGCATATGCTCATGACCGGAGCGCATCAGGCCCTTCCGGATCGGCCTTAACGCGGCGCCGGATCGCAGCCCTGCGCGTGGTTGCCGGCCGGCGGCCGGCACTACAATGCGGGCATGCAGATTGGCCCCTACAACATCCAGCCCAACGTGGTGCTGGCGCCGATGGCCGGTGTCACCGACAAGCCCTTCCGCCTGCTGTGCAAACGGCTGGGCGCGGGTCTGGCCGCCTCGGAAATGACCATCTCCGACCCGCGTTTCTGGACCACCCGCAAGTCGCTCCACCGCATGGACCATGCCGGCGAGCCGGACCCGATCAGCGTGCAGATTGCCGGCACCGAGCCGCAGCAGCTGGCCGACGCGGCGCGTTACAACGTGGACCACGGCGCGCAGATCATCGACATCAACATGGGCTGCCCGGCCAAGAAGGTCTGCAATGCCTGGGCCGGCTCGGCACTGATGCGCGATGAGGCGCTGGTGGCGCGCATCCTCACCGCCGTGGTTGACGCGGTGGACGTGCCGGTCACGTTGAAGATCCGCACCGGCTGGGACTGCGACCACCGCAACGGTCCGCTGATCGCGCACATCGCCGAGGACAGCGGCATCGCCGCGCTGGCCGTGCACGGGCGCACCCGCGACCAGCATTACACCGGCAGCGCCGAGTACGAGACCATCGCGGCGATCAAGGCCGCGCTGCGCATTCCGGTGCTGGCCAACGGCGACATCGATTCGCCGCAGAAGGCCGCGCAGGTGCTGGCCCAGACCGGCGTGGACGCGGTGATGATCGGCCGCGCCGCGCAGGGCCGTCCGTGGATCTTCCGCGAGGTCGCCCACTACCTGGCCACCGGTGAGCTGCTGCCACCGCCGGCGCTGGAGGAAGTGCGCGACATCCTGCTCGGCCACCTGCATGCGCTGCACGATTTCTACGGCGAGCCACAGGGCGTGCGCATCGCGCGCAAGCACCTGGGCTGGTACGCCAAGGACCGGCCGGAGAACGCCGCCTTCCGCGCGGTGGTCAACCGCGCCGAGGATGCCGCCAGCCAGATCGCCCTGACCACCGACTACTTCGATGCCCTCGCCGCCGGCGAGCCGGTGTCGTCCGCTGCCTGAGCCTGACGCCATGACCCCGCCGATCACTGCACCGACCTATCTCCACGGCTTCTCCGACACCGAACAGCAGCGGCTGGTCACCCAGTCGCGCCTGTTTGAATCGAGCATCTTCAGCGGCATCGACTACGGCGGCGCCAAGCGCCTGCTGGAAGTGGGCAGCGGCGTCGGCGCGCAGACCGAAATCCTGCTGCGGCGTTTCCCCGAGCTGCACGTGACCGGCGTCGACCTGAGCGAGGCGCAGCTGTCCACCGCCGCCACCAACCTGGCCCGGACCCCGTGGTGCAGCGAACGCTACGCGCTGCTGCAGGCCGATGCCGGCAACCTGCCGTTCGGCCCGCGCGAGTTCGACGCCGCCTTCCTGTGCTGGGTGCTCGAACACGTGCCCTCGCCGGCGCGGGTGCTCAATGAAGTGCGCCGCGTGCTGGTGCCGGGCTCGCCGGTGTACGTGACCGAAGTGATGAACGCCTCGTTCCTGCTCGATCCGTACTCGCCGCACATCTGGCGTTACTGGATGGCCTTCAACGACTTCCAGTACGACCACGGCGGCGACCCGTTCGTGGGCGCCAAGCTGGGCAACCTGCTGCTGGCCGGCGGCTTCCGCGACGTCCACACCGAGATCAAGACCATCCACCTGGACAACCGCGAGCCGGCCCGTCGCAAGACCATGATCGCGTTCTGGGAGCAGCTGCTGCTGTCGGCGGCCGGCCCGCTGCTGGAGGCCGGCCTGGTCGACCAGGACACCGTGGACGGCATGCGCCGCGAGTTCAGCCTGGTCCAGAACGACCCCAACGCGGTGTTCTTCTTTTCCTTCGTGCAGGCCCGCGCAACGGTGTACTGACGGCCGCGGCCGTCATGCGGACAGCAGCCAGGCGACCAGGCTGAGCACCACCACACCCGCCAGCAGCGCCCAGATCGCCATGCCACCGCGATCGCCGGCCGCCACGGTGGTGCCCGCGCCCTGGAGGCGCGCGCCTTCGCGCGGGCGCGGCGTCGGCGTGCTGCCCACCTCCAGCGTCCCCGTGGCCCGGCGCTGGCTGCGCTCGGACAGGGTGTGTTCCATGCGCTGGGCGCGTTCCGGGTCGACCTTGCGCAGCTCCTCCAGCAGTACCTGCTGCTGACGCGCGCGATCGGGCTGCGCCCTGGCCTTCTGCATGAGCTCGCGCAGCGGCACCGCCGGCGGCTCGGCCGAGGCGGCCGGGGTCAACTGCACCAGCAACGCGCGGTACTCCGGTGGCACATCGGCCAGCCGGGTGTAGCGCGTGCCGTTGATCTCCATGCTGAAACGCTCGCTCACGGTGCCTCCTGCCAGCCTGCCTTCGGGGCGATGACGTCGGTCGCGGCCGGCGCGTGCCAGATGCGTTGCCACATCGCCGCGAACCGCCGCTCCACCCTCGCCCTGCCCTGCTTCCCTTCATACGCCGGTCGCAGCTGTCGCGGCGTGATCGCCGCCCAGCCGTCGCCCTCGGCCCGCGCCACCGCGAAGGTGAACGTATAGTCCGGCTCCAGACCCATGCGCAGGTCGCTGAGCTGCAGTTCGCCGTCCACCACCTGGGCGCGCATGAAACCGCGGTTGAACCACTGCAGCCGCGCCACGGCCGGCAGCGCCGCCGCCTGGCGCAGCGCCTGCACGTTGGACGGATGGCCGTCGAAGGTCATCGGGCCCCGATCGGCGACCAGCGAACGCTCGCCGATCACATAGCCGTTGGGGGTCATCGCCACCACCTGCCAGAGCAGGGTGTTGAACGGCATCGCTACCGAGAACCGCGGGGCGTCGGCCAGGCCCATCGCGGCCAGCGCGCGGTCGGCCTCGCGGTCGACGGTGTGCTTGGCCAGCAGCGACCAGCCCAGGTAACCGCTGCTGAGCACCAGCCCGGCCACCAGCGCCCGCTGCGCCAGCGGCCGCGCGCGCGCGAACCAGGCCACCGCGCAGCCGATCAGCAGCCACACCGTGTAGCCGGGGTCGATGATGAAAACGCTGGACCACATCGTGGGCGGCGGCGTGAACGGCCACCACAGCTGGGTGCCATAGACGGTGAAGGCATCCAGCAGCGGGTGCGTGATCAGCGCCAGCAGGATTGCCCAGAACCAGCGCGTGGGCGCCTCGGCGACCCGCCCGTTGCCGAAGCGTTTGAAGCCCCACCAGATCAGTGCGGCCACCCACGGCAGCACCAGCAGCGAGTGGCTGTAGCTGCGGTGCTCGGTCATCAGCGCCACCGGGTCGGCGGTGATCGCCGCCAGCAGCAGCGCATCCAGGTCCGGCAGGGTGCCCAGGGCGGCACCGGCAAGCAGGGCGGCGCGGCGGTGGCCGGCCGGGGCGATGGCGGCGGCGACGGCGCCGCCCAGTACGATCTGGCTTAAGGAGTCCATCGGCCGATGCTAGCAGCCGGGCACGTGCGATGCGGCGTGCTCAGGCCGCCTTCGGCAACCGCGCTGCGCCGGCCAGCTCCACCAGCGTGTGCCCCTGGTGGTCCAGCAGCCGCAGGCTGCCGTCGGGGTCTTCGGCCAGCGCGGTCAGGCTTTCCACCCAGTCGCCATCGTTGGCGTACACCAGCCCGTCGCGCTCGACCAGCGCGGCCCGGTGGATGTGCCCGCAGACGATGCCGTCCAGGCCGCGCCGGCGCACGTCATCCAGCCCGGCCTGCACGAAGCGTTCGATGTAGCGCTCGGCGGCGCTGCTGCGCTTCTTGAGGAACTCCGACAGCGACCAGTAGCGCCGCCCGAGCCGCCGCCGGACGGCATTGAGCAGATGGTTGCCGGTGAGGATGCGGTAGTACAGCCAGTCGCCGAACCGTTCCTGCAGACCGCCGAAGTGGGTGATGCCGTCGTAGTCGTCGCCGTGGACCACCAGCAGCCGGCGCCCGTCGGCGGTGACGTGGATCGCCCGCCGGCGCACCTGCATGGCCGGCAGCATCAATCCGCACACACTGCGCAGCGATGCGTCGTGGTTGCCGGGAATGTAGATGATCTCCGTGCCGGCGCCGCGCAGCGCATGCAGGGCCTGGATCACCTCGCTGTGGGCGGGCCGCCAGCTCGCGCGCCGGTGCGCCATCCACCACAGGTCGATGATGTCGCCCACCAGGTACAGGCGCTCGCAGCGCAGCTCGGCCAGGAAGCGCGCCAGTTCGGTGGCGTGGCAATGGCGCGATCCCAGGTGCACGTCGGAGAGGAACACCGCGCGCCGGTACGGCGCCAGGCGCGTGACCGCGCTCATGCCGGCAGCCCCGTCTGGCGCAGGTAGCGTTTGCGCTTGTGGGGCCGGATCGCATGCAGGTCCACTTCGATCAGGCCGTCGATCGAATCGCTGAAGTCTGGATCGACGCCGAAGGCCAGGAAGCGCGCGCCGCCGGGTTCGGCCAGCTCGGTGTACTGGCGGTAGAGGGTCGGCACGCCGGTGCCGAGCGCGGCCAGGTTGGCCTTGAGCACGTCGAACGCGGCCGCTGCATCCAGGTCGCCAAAGCACGGCGGCGCGGCGAAGTACCGGAACGGCCGGTGGGAGGCCACCAGCCCCGCCTCGCCACCGAAGTAGCGCTGGTAATAGGCCACCAGCTGCTCGCGGGCATCGAGCGGCAGCGCGGCGCTGATCGAGACCGCGCCAAACAGGTAACGGATGCCGGGCCGGCGCTGCAGATACGCGCCGATGCCCTGCCACAGGTAGTCCAGGCTGCGGCTGCCCCAGTAGTCGGGCACCACGAAGCTGCGGCCCAGTTCGAGTCCTTCGGCGATGCGTGGGATGGCGTCGTCGGAGTAGCGGAACAGCGAGGCGCTGTACAGACCCGCCAGGCCACGCTGCGCGAGGGCCTGGGCGCCGCGCATGATCCGGTAGGCACCGGCGACGCGCTGCGCCGCACCGTCCCAGATCACGATGTGCTGGTAGTCCAGATCGAAGGCGTCCAGGTCGCGGCTGCGGCCGGTGCCTTCACCGACCCGCCGGAACGTCAGCTCGCGCAGGCGCCCCAGCTCCAGCAGCAGCGGGCACCCGGTGCTGCAGCGGGCCAGCAGGATCTGCTTGCCATCGGCGGTCTGCCCCAGCACGTCGGCGGCGGCGATCGCGGCGGCCACCCGCGCGGGGGCGACCGGCGCGGCGAGCGGCTCGGGGCCGGCAGCGGTGGCCGGCGTGGCGTCGGCCCGCCGCCCCAGCGCATACAGCGCGCGCCGTACCGCCAGCAGTTCGTCGCGGGCATCGCCCGGCCCCAGCTGCATCGGCGTGCCGATGCGCAGGCGCAGCGGCCGGCCGCGATGGGCGAACATCTCGCGGGCCAGCAGCAGGGTGCCGGCCGGCTTGAATACGCTGGATACGCCGTAGAACAGCGCCGAATTGCGCGCGTCCACCCGCACCGGCAGCACCGGCGCGTCGGCATCCCGGGCAAAGCGCACGAAGCCGCGCTGCCAGCGGCCATCGCGGATGCCGCGCAATGAAAGCCGCGACACTTCCCCCGCGGGGAATACGATCACGCACTGGCCCGCCGCCAGGGCCTGCCCCACCGCCTGCACGCTCGGCCGCTTCGCCGTGCCCCCGAGGATGCGTACCGGCAGCAGCAGGTCCTGCAGGGGCTCGATGGCGGCGAGCAGATCGTTGGCCACGATCCGCACGTCGCGCCGCACACGGCCGACCGCGTCCAGCAGGGCCAGCGCGTCCAGCGCACCGGAGGGATGGTTGGCCACGATCAGCAGCGGGCCGGTGGCGGGAATCCGGGCGAGCGCTGCGTCCTCGACCCGATAGCGGCCGCCGAGGAAGTCCAGCCCGGCGCTGACGAAGCCGAAGCCCTGCAGGCCGGCGCTGCGCTGCAGGAACGCCTCGATCCGGTCCAGCTGCGACCAGCGCCCGACGCTGCGCAGCAGCGGCCTGGCCAGACGGGCCCGATGGCCGTGGAACCACTGCGGGTACCGCTCCTGAAGGCGCTGCTCGAACTGCTGCATGGCGTGCTCACTCATGCCCGGCGGCCGGATTGGCCGAGAGCGTGGCCCGGGACGAAGGCAGCCTGATGGCGGTTTGGCGGCAGATCGATGACGGCCGGCCCTGCAGGGCCGTGGAATTGTCACGCTGGTGGAACACTGGGCGGTGACGCTGGGGCCCAATACCGTCACAGCGGGCCCTGCGACGGGCACACCGGCTTAACCTCGGGCAACTCCGGCTGGCGCACAATGCAACAGCGCGACTTGCCGTGTATCATTCGCGCCCATCTTTCCATCCGAATCAAAGGATATTACGCCTGATGTCCAGCTACCTGTTCACCTCCGAATCGGTCTCCGAAGGCCATCCGGACAAGATTGCCGACCAGATCTCCGATGCGGTGCTGGACGCGATCCTGACCCAGGACAAGCGCGCCCGCGTGGCGTGCGAGACGATGGTCAAGACCGGCGTGGCGATCGTGGCCGGTGAAATCACCACCAGCGCCTGGATCGATCTGGAAGCCCTGACCCGCAAGGTGATCCTGGATATCGGCTACGACAGCTCCGACGTCGGCTTCGACGGCGCCACCTGTGGCGTGCTGAACCTGATCGGCAAGCAGTCCCCGCACATCGCGCAGGGCGTGGATCGCAAGAAGCCCGAAGAAATGGGCGCCGGCGACCAGGGCCTGATGTTCGGCTATGCCACCAACGAAACCGACAGCTACATGCCGGCGGCGATCCACCTGTCGCACCGCCTGGTCGAGCAGCAGGCCAAGGTCCGCAAGAAGAAGAACTCGCCGCTGTCCTGGCTGCGTCCGGATGCCAAGAGCCAGGTCACCCTGCGCTATGAAAACGGCGTGGTCTCGGCCATCGACGCAGTCGTCCTGTCGACCCAGCACGCCCCGGGCGTCAAGCAGAAGGACCTGATCGAGGCCGTCCGCGAAGAGATCATCAAGCCGGTGCTGCCGGCCAAGTGGCTGCACAAGGGCACCAAGTTCCACATCAACCCGACCGGCAAGTTCGAGATCGGCGGCCCGGTGGGCGACTGCGGCCTGACCGGACGCAAGATCATCGTCGACACCTACGGCGGCTGGGCCCGTCACGGTGGTGGCGCGTTCTCGGGCAAGGATCCGTCCAAGGTCGACCGTTCGGCCGCCTACGCTGCCCGCTACGTCGCCAAGAACGTCGTGGCTGCCGGCCTGGCCGACCGCTGCGAAGTGCAGGTCTCCTACGCCATCGGCGTGGCCGAGCCGACCTCGATCTCGGTCACCACCTTCGGCACCGGCAAGATCAGTGACGACAAGATCGAGAAGCTGATCCGCAAGCACTTCGATCTGCGCCCGTACGGCATCATCAAGATGCTGGACCTGATCCACCCGATGTACCAGCAGACCGCCGCCTACGGCCACTTCGGCCGCAAGCCGAAGGAATTCAGCTACACCGACGGTGCCGGTGAGCTGGTCAACGCGACCGCCTTCTCCTGGGAGAAGACCGATCGCGCCGCCGCCCTGCGCGCGGATGCGAAGCTGAAATAAGACGAAGGGCCGCGAAAGCGGCCCTTCTCTTTAGCGGTAGAGCCGACCGTTGGTCGGCTGCCGTTGGCGGGTAGAGCCGACCGTTGGTCGGCTGACGTTGGCGGGTAGAGCCGACCGTTGGTCGGCTGGCCGCGCGCAGCGCGGCAATGATCGGAATAAAACGACGGGCCGCGAAAGCGGCCCTTCTTTTGCCCGTTGCAAACAATCGCCCGCTCAAGCGAGCATGACGCGATCGACCAACGAGGCTCGCATATGCTCTCCACCCTGCTGGACAAGTGGTTCAAGGACACCCCCGGCAACGACGCATTCGCCGAGCGCTTCATCGCCACCGCACGCCGCAGCGGCGTCACCCAGCCGATGACCTACGACGCCGCGCGGTTCCGCGTGCAGGTGGGTGAGAGCAGCTACTTCAATCTGCACAACGCCCACCATGCCTATCTGAGCGCCGGCCGCGGCGCGCAGCAGCAGGCCTTGGACATTTTCGTCCGCGGCCTGCAGGCCATGAACGATGGCAACGACAGCGCGGAGAACTGGGAGCAGGTCCGTCCGTTGTTGCGCCCGATCATCCGCAACCTCGCGCAGCTGGAACATATCCGTCTTTCGACGATTGAAACGATGGGCTGGGATGCCCCCGAAACGCTGCAGTACCGCAGGCTCACCGACGAGTGCGTCGAACTGCTGGCCATCGACCATGCCGAGCATATGGTCACCCAGCAGGACGGTCCGCCGCCGGAGTGGGGGATCAGCCTTGCCGGCGCTCTCGATGAGGCGCGCCGTAATCTGCGCGCGATCGACCCGGTGGATTTCGCCCCCATCGCCCCCGGCCTGTACCGTGCGGCATGGGCCGACTGCTACGACAGCAGCCGTGCCCTGCTTCCCGAGCTGGTGAACCGGGTCCCGGTGGCGGGACGACCGGTGTTTCTGCTGGCCACACGCGATGTGATGCTGGTGGCCGGGGAAAACGATACGGACGCACAAGAGCTGATGTTCGACATGGCGCAGGAGGAGATCCAGGCCGGACGCACGATCTCGTGGGAACTGCTCAGCCATGACGACGACGGGCGGATCACGGCACGTGAACCGGCAACCGCTGCGCTGCGCCTGAAGCAGGACCAGCTGCGCCGATCGTTCCGGCAGGACGCCTACCAGCAGCAGAAAGAGCTGCTGCAGCGCGTGCACGAGGCCCACGGCGTCGATGTGTTCGTGGCCACGTTCCTGGTGTACCGCAATGACACCGAGACCTTCTCGATCGCCAGCTGGGCCCAGGGCGTGGAGACATCCCTGCCCCTCACCGACTACCTGTCCTTCGTGGTTGCTGACGACGACTCCCGCGTGGTCCGCGCGCCCTGGGCCACGGCGATGCCGATCGTGGGTCACCTGCTGGAAGCCGATCCGCGCCATCTGCACCCGCCGCGCTTCCTGACCCGTGGTTTCCCCACCGGGGAACAGCTAGCACAGTTGGAGGGGCGCTGAGCGGTACACTGCGGCCATGACCGAATTCAAATCCAACCAGTTGTCG
The DNA here is from genome assembly GCF_049310345.1 of Stenotrophomonas sp. GZD-301. Taxonomy (NCBI): domain Bacteria; kingdom Pseudomonadati; phylum Pseudomonadota; class Gammaproteobacteria; order Lysobacterales; family Lysobacteraceae; genus Stenotrophomonas; species Stenotrophomonas sp. GZD-301. Next base: position 62,320 of record NZ_JBMOWY010000006.1, read on the forward strand.
ATGACCGTGCTGATGTCCCCGGAGATGGCCAACTTCTCCGGCAAGGTCCACGGTGGCGCGGTGCTGCGCCTGCTCGACCAGGTCGCCTACGCCTGCGCCAGCCGCTATGCCGGCCGCTACGTGGTGACCCTGTCGGTGGACCAGGTGATGTTCCGCCAGCCCATCGCGGTGGGCGAGCTGGTCACCTTCCTGGCCTCGGTGAACTACACCGGCACCTCCTCGATGGAGATCGGGGTGAAAGTGGTGGCCGAGGACATACTCAAGCGCAGCGTGCGCCACGCCAACAGCTGCTTCTTCACGATGGTCGCGGTGGACGACGAGGGCAAACCGACTCCGGTGCCGCCGCTGCAGCTGGAGACCAGCGACGAGCGCCGTCGCCATGCGGCTGCGTTGATCCGCCGGCAGCTGCGCGAGGAGATGGAACAGCGCCACCTGGAACTGCTGGCGTCCAACCCGCCGTCCCCGGAGTAACCCACGGCGGGAACCGGCGGTGGGTCGGCATGGGGTGCTCTCACCATCGGGCATCGCACGCCATGACCAACGGTCATGGCCTACCGGGTGGGTACCGACCGTTGGTCGGTATGCATTGCCTCCCGTTACCCGGTGTTCTGCACACCCTGCGCAACGCCGTTCACGCACGCCACCAGTGCGCGCAGCACGTCGTCGTCCTCGCCACCGCTGTCACGCCAGCGCCGCAGCAGGTCCACCTGCAGCACGCTGATCGGATCGACGTAGGGGTTGCGCAGGCGGATCGACAGCGCCAGGCGCTGATCGTGCTGCAGCAGTTCGTCCTGCCCGGTCAGCGCCAGGATCAGCGACCCGGTCAGCGCCAGCTCGCGCTGGATCTGCGGGAAGAACACCCCGTGCAGGGGGCCGGACAACCGCGAGAACTGCTCGGCGATGGTGATGTCGCCCTTGGACAGCACCATCGCAATGTCGTCCAGGAACGTACTGAAGAACGGCCAGTCGCGTGCCATCTCCTGCAGCGTCGCCTCGTGCCCGGCATCGATCGCCGCCTGCAGCCCGCTGCCCACGCCGTACCACCCCGGGATCACCGCACGCGCCTGGCTCCAGGCGAACACCCACGGAATCGCACGCAGGTTGGACAGCGCGGCGTCCTCGCCCAGCCGCCGCGACGGGCGCGAGCCCAGCGTCATCCGCTCGATCACATCGATCGGCGTGGCCTGGCGGAAGTACTGCATGAACGCCTTCTGGCCAACGAAGGCGCGGTAGGCCTCGGCACTCGTGGCCGCCACCAGGTCCATCACCGGCCGCCACTGCGCCTCGCGAGGCTCCGGCGCACGCGGGCGCAGGCTGGACCGCAGCACCGCGCCGGTGGACTGCTCCAGCGAGCGCAGCGCCAGCGCGCGGATGCCGTACTTGCGATGGATCACTTCGCCCTGCTCGGTCACCCGCAGGCGGCCGTCGATGCTGCCGCGCGGCGAGGCGTCCACCGCGTGGGTGGTCTTGCCGCCGCCGCGGCTGATCGACCCGCCGCGACCGTGGAAGAAGGTCAGCCGGATGCCGCTGTCGGCCGCCACCTCCAGCAGCTCCACCTGCGCACGCTGCAGCCCCCAGCGCGACGCGGCGATGCCGCCGTCCTTGCCGCTGTCGGAGTAGCCCAGCATCACCATCTGCACATCGCCGCGGGCGGTCAGGTGCGCGCGGTACACCGGGTCGGCCAGCAGGTCGCGCAGGGTGTCGGTCCCGCGCCGGAGATCGTCCACCGTTTCGAACAGCGGCGCAATGTCCAGCGGCACCGCACCGGCGGTGTCGACCAGCCCGCCGCGCCGCGCCAGCGCCAGCACCGCCAGCACGTCGCTGCGGTCGTGCGCCATCGAGATGATGTAACTGCCCAGCGCATCGGTGCCGTGGCGATGCCGTGCGTCGGCCAATGCCGCGAACACCGCGTCCAGCCGCGCGCCGCCGTCGTCGGTACTGGCCGGCAGCGCCTGCTCGCCGCTGGCGAACGGTGCCAGCCGCGCCGCACGGGCCACCGCGTCGGCGGCGTCCCAGGCCTCCTGCCCATCCAGCACGCTGGCCAGCGCGCGGCCATGCACGCTCGATTCCTGGCGCACGTCCAGCCGCGCCAGATGGAACCCGAACGTGCGCACGCGCCACAGCAGGCGGCGCACCGCAAAGCCGCCGGCATGGTCGCCCTTGTTCGCGTGCAGGCTGTCGAGAATCAGCGTGAGGTCGTCTTCCAGCGCCTGCGGTGAGGGATACGCCCCCGCCGTGTCGTCGAGCGTGGCCTGCACGCGGGCGCGCATGCGGTCGTTGAGCAGGCGATACGGCATGTCGGCATGGCGCGGACGCGAGGTGACCTGCGGCAGCAGTTCCCGGTAGTGCGCCACCCGTGCCTGCAGCGCCTCGCTGACCGCCACCCGTTCGGTGGACTGGCTGAGCAGGCTGGCCAGCTGCAGCAGGTCTTTCTGGTAACGCCCCAGCACGGCCTGGCGCTGTGCATCGAGCGTGGCGCGGATGGTGCCGGCGTCCACGTTCGGGTTGCCGTCCATGTCGCCGCCCACCCAGGTGCCGAAACGCAGCAGACGGGGCAGCGGCAGGTCCTCGCCGTAGGTATCCAGCAGCGCCTGCTGCAGCGATTCGTACAGCACCGGGATCACCCGGTACAGCACCTGCACCAGATAGAACCCGACATGCTCGCGTTCGTCTTCCACGGTCGGGCGTACCGGCGAGGAATCGGTGGTCTGCCACGAGGCGGTCAGCGCCATGCGGAAGCGCGCGGCATCGGCGGCGGCCTCACCCGGCGTGCGTTGGCCATCGAGGTTGTCGACCAGACTGGCGACCATCAGCTGCTCTTTTTCCAGCAGCGCGCGGCGGACCGCTTCGGTGGGATGCGCGGTGAACACCGGTTCGATGTCGATGCGTGGCAGCCACTGCGCCAACTCGGCCAGGGTCACGCCCTGCGCCTTGAGTTTCTGCAGCGCGTCCTGCAGGCCATCCGGCTGCGGCGCGGCAGTGCCGGCACGCTGGTAATCGCGACGGCGGCGGATGCGGTGCACGCGCTCGGCGATGTTGACCACCTGGAAGTACGTGCTGAACGCCCGCACCATTGCTTCGGCGCGCTCCGGCGGCAGGCCGGTCAGCGCATCGTTGAGGTCGGACAGGGGGGCGTCGCTTTCGCGCCGGGCGATGGCGCGCGTGCGCACCTGCTCCACGTCCTCGAAAAACTGCGTGGAGACCTGCTCGGCGAGCAGGTCGCCGACCAGTGCGCCAAGCCGGCGTACGTCGTCGCGCAGGGGGATATCGGGAGTGGCAAAAACGATGCTGCTGCGGTACTCGTTCATCTGCGACGCACTGGCCTCGGGAACGGAATCCGATCCAGCCTACCGCAGAACAATGGTTTCATCTGGTAGTGGGGGGAAGCGGAAAGGAACCCCATCACCCTCTCCCTCACCCGAAGAAAACGGTCTG
>NZ_JBMOWY010000007.1:0-54510 GCF_049310345.1 Stenotrophomonas sp. GZD-301
CGGGGAAACCGACCCCGCCCTACCCTCCGTCGGCCTCGTTTTCTTTTCCCCCCCCCCCCCCCCCCCCCCCCCACTACCGTCATCCTCTACTGCGCCAGACGACAGTTGCCTGCCGCGTCAGCGCTTCTTCCGGATCGGCTTGCCCGGGCCAACCGTCTTTTCCAGCCAGCGCTCGCTCTCGGCCAGCATGGTCATGATCGATTCGCGCGCGCGGTAGGCATGCGATTCGTTCGGCAGCATCACCAGCCGTGCGTCGCCGCCCAGCCCCTTCACCGCGGCGAACATGCGCTCGCTCTGGATCGGGAACGTGCCGGAGTTGTTGTCGTCCACGCCGTGGATGAAGAGGATCGGATCCTTGATCCTGTCGGCGTAGTTGAACGGCGACATCTTCTGGTAGACATCCTGCGCCTGCCAGTAGTTGCGCTCCTCGGCCTGGAAGCCGAACGGCGTCAGCGTGCGGTTGTACGCGCCGCTGCGGGCGATGCCGGCCTTGAACAGCCGCGTATGCGCGAGCAGGTTGGCGGTCATGAACGCACCGTAGGAGTGGCCACCGATGGCGATGTGGTCGCGATCGGTCACGCCACGGCGCACCACTTCATCCACCGCCGCTTCGGCGTTGGCGATCAGCTGCGGCAGGTAGGTGTCGTTGGGCTCCTTGTCGCCTTCGCCGATGATCGGCATCGACGGGCTGACCAGCACCGCATAGCCCTTGGCCAGGAACGCCTGCGGGCCCCAATAGCTGATCGCGTTGAAGCGATACGGCGAATCGGTGACCTGGCTGGCCGCCGCAGCGGTCTTGAACTCACCCGGGTAGGCCCACATCAGCAGCGGCAGCGGACCGTCCTTCTTGGCGTTGTAGCCGGGCGGCAGCATCAGCGTCGCGGTAAGGTCCACGCCATCGTTGCGCTTGTAGCGGATCTGCTCCTTGCTCACCCCACGCAGCTGCGGCAGCGGGTGCTGGAAGCGGGTCAGCGCGCGCGGCGCGGCGCTGGCGTCGGACAGCGACTGCACGTAGAAGTTGGACGGCTCGTCGGGCGATTCGCGGGTCAGCAGCAGCGAGGTGCCTTCCTGGTCGAGCAGCGCCTGCGGCAGCGCATAGGACGGCGCCTGCGAGTGGAACAGACGGGTGGTCTGCCTGCTTTCCAGGTCCAGACGATCGACGAACGGACGGTCGCCTTCCGGCGATGCGCCCTGCCCGATCAGGAAGATGCTGCGGCCATCGGCACTGACCTGCAGGCGCGCGCGCCCGTTGACGTCGCGCACCAGCGCCGGGCGACCCGGATCGTTGTAGCGGTCCTGCGAGGAACGGGCCGACAACAGTTCCGGCGCCTTGTCCGGCTGGTCCGGCGCGATCCGCCACTGCTTCACCTCGCGGCTCTTCCACCACGATTCGTTGAGCAGCGCCAGGTCGCCACGGCCCCACTGGATGCCGGCATAGCGGCTGCCCAGCTGCGCCACGGTGACCGGCGGCGTTTCAAACGGCGCGGCCTGCATCAGCACCGCGTCGCGCACCTTGGCCTCGCGGCCCGGGTCACCGCCGTCCTGGGCTTCGGCCCAGACCAGCGTGGCCGGGGCATCGGCGCGCCAGCCGATGCTGCGCACGCCGGTCGGCACGGCGTCGTTGCCGGTCGGCAGGCCTTCCACCAGCGGCAGGGTGCTGACGGTGTGCTGCAGCGAGCCGTCCTGCGCGGACAGCACGTCGATGCGGCGGGCGAAATCGTCGACCGGCACCAGGTAGGAGTACGGGCGCAGCACACGCTCGGCGAGCAGATAACGCCCATCCGGCGACACGCTCACATCCAGGTACACCCCGGCGGTGGACAGCGGCGCGGCCTCACCGTTGAGGGCCACGCGCGCCGGCTGCGCGCTGGCGTAGTAGTCGAACAGGCGCGCATCGGCCTCGTTCTTCAGCAGGTCCTGGTAGGTACGGATGGTGCGCACGCCCGCATCCGCGTCGGTCTGCTGGATCGCCGGGCCGGTCGGGATGCCGCCGGCGGCGGGCGCCGGGCCCTGGCCCTTGAGCTGCTGCATGACCAGCAGGCCGCGGCTGTCAGGCAGCCAGCTGTAGCCATCGCCCATCACTGTGTTGAGGTCGGCGAGCAGGCGGCGCGCCGACCCGGCGGCGACGTCGACGATCCACAGTTCATTGGCACCGGTAGCGGCATGCACCTGGTTGAAGGCCAGGTACTTCTGGTCCGGCGACCACGCCAGCGTGGCAATCGACAACGGCTGCGGCAGGCCGCTGATCTGGCGCTCCTTGCCGTCGGCCACGTTGAGCAGCCACAGCGTGTTGCCGAAGCTGAAGCGGCTGGAGGAATGCGTGGCCGGGTTGATGCGCAGGCCGGCCAGCTTCAGTTCGGGCTGGGCGACATCGCTGATCGAGGGCAGCGGCGGGGTCTGCAGCATGGCCGCGATGTCGCGGCGCGGCGACAGGCTCAGGGTCGGCGCACGCGGCGCGTCCACCACGGCCTGCAGGGCGGCCGAGGGCAGTTCGTAGCCCTGCACGCCCTTGGCGGGGGCCACCTGCTGCGTGTCGGTCCGGGCGGCCGGTGCGGCCAGGCCCATCGGGGCCACCGCAAGCAGCGCCATGCCCACGATCAGGCTGCCCCAGCGCGCGCGGCGCTGGCGATCATTGCGTGTCATCTTCGATCCCTATGTTGGTGCAAACCTTGGACCTTAACAGCCGCGCGCCGATCGCCCCCCTGCCGATGGTTGGGGGCGGGGACCGATTCATGCCGGCCGCCCCTGCCGCGATATAATGGGCGACCCTCCACCGAGGGGCGCTGCGACCGTTCCGGACCCTGTCCGGCCGGCCAGGCTCGGTGGCCAGGATTGGTTCCAACGGCGCCCGGCGAATGCGAGTCCCCTCGGACCCGCAACTACCGGAGCTTACGAATGAACGCTGTTGCCAAGACCTTCTCGACCGAAGGCGATTACAAGGTCGCCGATATCTCGCTGGCCGATTGGGGCCGCAAGGAACTGGATATCGCCGAGCACGAAATGCCGGGCCTGATGTCGATCCGCCGCAAGCACGCCACCACCCTGCCGCTGAAGGGCGTGCGCGTGACCGGCTCGCTGCACATGACCATCCAGACCGCCGTGCTGATCGAAACGCTGAAGGACATCGGCGCCGACGTGCGCTGGGCCTCCTGCAACATCTTCTCCACCCAGGACCATGCCGCTGCGGCGATCGCCAAGTCCGGCACCCCGGTGTTCGCCTGGAAGGGCGAGTCGCTGGAAGAGTACTGGGACTGCACCCTGGACGCGCTGACCTTCACCCTGCCCGACGGCACCCTGACCGGCCCGGAGCTGGTGGTGGACGACGGCGGCGATGTCACCCTGCTGATCCACAAGGGTTTTGAACTCGAAAACGGCAGCACCTGGGTCGATGAGAAGGCCGCCTCGCACGAAGAACAGGTCATCAAGAACCTGCTCAAGCGCGTGGCCAAGGAGCGCCCGGGTTACTGGGGCCGCGTGGTCAAGGACTGGAAGGGCGTCTCCGAAGAGACCACCACCGGCGTGCACCGCCTGTACCAGCTGGCCCAGGCCGGCACCCTGCTGATCCCGGCGATCAACGTCAACGACTCGGTCACCAAGAGCAAGTTCGACAACCTCTACGGCTGCCGCGAGTCGCTGGCCGACGGCCTCAAGCGCGCGATGGACGTGATGCTGGCCGGCAAGGTTGCCGTGGTCTGCGGCTACGGCGACGTGGGCAAGGGCTGTGCCGCCTCGCTGCGCGCCTACGGCGCCCGCGTGGTGGTCACCGAGATCGATCCGATCTGCGCCCTGCAGGCCGCGATGGAAGGCTTCGAGGTCAACACCATCGAATCCACCCTGGGCCGTGCCGATCTGTACGTCACCACCACCGGCAACAAGGACATCATCCGCATCGAGCACCTGAGCGCGATGAAGGACCAGGCCATCGTCTGCAACATCGGCCACTTCGACAACGAGATCCAAGTCGATGCGCTGGTCAGCTACCCGGGCGTGCAGCAGATCAACATCAAGCCGCAGGTGGACAAGTACGTGTTCCCGAACGGCAACGCGATCTTCCTGCTGGCCGAAGGCCGCCTGGTGAACCTGGGCTGCGCCACCGGCCACCCGAGCTTCGTGATGTCCAACTCGTTCGCCAACCAGACTCTCGCCCAGATCGACCTGTGGGCGAACAAGGACAGCTACGAGAACAAGGTGTACCTGCTGCCCAAGCACCTGGACGAAGAAGTGGCCCGCCTGCACCTGGAGAAGATCGGCGTGAAGCTGACCACCCTCACCCAGGAACAGGCCGACTACATCGGCGTGCCGGTGGAAGGTCCGTTCAAGCCGGATCATTACCGCTACTGATCGGCCTGCCGGTCCAGTTGCGTTGAAACGAAACGGGCGCCGCAGGGCGCCCGTTTTTTTTGTCATGCCCTCCCCGATAGCCTCGGTCAAGCCAACACCCCCATCGCGCCGCTACGATGCACGGGTACCCGGCAACAAGGAACGGCCATGACCCCGGCCATCAACCTGCTCAAGAAGCGCGGCATTGCCCACCGCGTGCTGTCCTACACGCATGACGCCACGGCCGAGTCCTACGGCGGCGAGGCGGTGCAGCAGCTCGGGCTGGACCCCACGCAGGTGTTCAAGACCCTGCTCGCCAGCACCGACACACACGAGCTGCTGGTGGCGATCGTGCCGGTCAGCGGTACGCTCGACCTGAAGGCGCTGGCCGAGGCGGCCGGTTGCCGGAAGTGCGAGATGGCCAAGGTCGACGACGCGCAGCGCGCCACCGGCTACCTGGTGGGCGGCATCAGCCCGCTTGGGCAGAAGAAGCGGCTGCGCAGCTTCATCGACACCAGCGCGGCGGCCCTGCCCACCGTGCACGTCAGCGCCGGGCGCCGTGGTCTGGAGGTCGCCCTGGCACCGGCCGACCTGCTGCATCTCATCGACGCGGCGTATGCCTCGATCGGCAGGGCCCGATGATCCGCACGCTGCTCGCACGCCTGCGCGATGCATCGCTGCCGTCCCTGCCCCCGCTGCAGGATGGTCGCCCCGGCACGGCCCTGCTGCAGGCGCTGGGCAGCGGCGATTACGGCCGGCTGCGCACGGCGGCCGCCACCGTCGCCCTCACCCGCGACGCGCCGCTGCTGGATGACCTTGCGGCGCAGCTGCCGTACGTGGAGATCGCCCGGGCGCGCTACACCACGGACCCGAAGTGGATCCGCGAACACTACGAACTGGACTTCGTGCTGCGCAAGCTGCGCCACTGGCGCGACCGCAGCGGCTGCCTGTGCCAGCTGTATCCGCACTGGATGCATTACCAGCCCGGCCGCGAGATCGCCAACGGCCACGTGCTGCCCATCGCCACCGGCGTGGCCGACGGAGGCTGGGGCGATACACAGGACGCCACCTGCACCGTGTGTGGGCGCGGGTGGCGCTGCACCGACCGCGAGTACCACGCGCCGTGGTGGGAATGGCAGGCCTTGCCGCCGGCCTGAGCCCGACCCGGCATGGTCAGGCCGGTGTCACGGCCGCCAGTTGGCGTTGGCCTCCCAGAACGCCACCGCGCGCGCGTACGCCTCGCGGTCCAGCGGCACGCCCGAGCCGCCCTCTTCCACGCCCAGCGCATTGCGCATCATGGTGATCGGGGCCATCGGCACTTCCTCCGGCTCGGCGGTGTAGATGCAGCCGACGATGCCCCAGTCCGCCTCGATCGGCGAACCTTCCAGGGCGAGCTGTTCGGCGCTGTACAGGATCACCACCAGGTAGTTCGCCCGCGGCGATTCCACGCCTTCGAACCAGCGCACCAGGACCGGCAGTTCCTCGCGGTTGCGTGCCTCGTAGGCACTGCGCAGCTGGTGACGGTTGGCATCGGTGATCGGCACCGTGAGGCAGCGCGTGCTGGTCCAGTTCTCGTAGACATGCAGCTTGCAGAACGGCGCGTAGCCGTCGAGCACCTTCAGCGGTGCATGCGCGTTGAGGTGCGCCTGGAACTGCGCGGCGCTGCAGTCCTGGATGGTGTTGGCCCGCGGCACGCGCGGGAACAGGCGGGGTCGGGCGAATTCGGTGAGGACGATGGACATGGCGTGTTCGGCGGAGAAACCGCGTACAGGGTAGCGCGACGCCCTCCCCTACAGCGCCATGCGCTCACGCAGCTCGCGCGCCTGCCGGCGCGATACCTCGACGTGGCTGCCGTCGTCGAGCACCAGATCGTAGCCATCGCCGACACTGGGCTCCACTGCGCGGATGCGCCGCAGGTTGACCAGCGTATTGCGATTGGCGCGGAAGAACAGCGCCGGGTCCATGCGCGCTTCCAGCGTGGTGAGGCTGCGTGCAAGCAACGCGTTCTGGTCGCGGAACCAGAGGCGCGCGTAGTTGCCATCCACCACGATCCGGCGGATCTCGCCCAGGGCCACGAACCAGCAGCGCTCGCCGTCGCGCAGGAACACCTGGTCGTCCACGCCCAGCCGATCGCGGGGTGCGGCGGCCGATGCATCGACGCTCGCCAGCCGTGCCTGCGCCCGCGCCACGGCGGACTGCAGCCGCGTCGCATCGACCGGTTTGACCAGGTAGTCCAGCGCATCGCGCTCGAACGCCTGTACCGCGTAGTGATCGTACGCGGTGACGAACACCACCAGAGGAAGAGCCTCGACGCCGTCGAGAACGTCGAACCCGTTGCCGGACGGCATCTGCACGTCGAGCAGCACCAGGTCCGGATGGAGCCGGGCGATCGCCTCGCGCGCGGCGGGCACGTCGTCCGCGTCGCCCACCCACTGCACGCCTTCGATCCCGGCCAGCAGCGTGCGCAGTTCCAGCCGCGCCAGCCGCGCATCGTCCACCACCAGCACCCGCAGCGGCGCGGTCATTGCCGCACCTCCAGTTGCGCCAGCATGGCATCGCCCTCGCGCAGCAGCTGCAACCGCCCCTGTGCGGACGCTGCCTGGCCATCGCCGATGCCCAGCTGCGCACGCAGGTAGGCCAGGCCAACGCCATGTCCCTCGCCGGGCACGGCGGTCCCCACCGGGTTGCGTACCTGCAGGTGCAGCTGCCCGGCGCCCAGGCGCGCGGCGATCTGCAGTTCCCCGCCGCCGCAGGTCACCGCGATGCCGTGCTTGATCGCGTTTTCCACCAGCAGCTGCAGCGCCATCGGCGGCAGGCGCGCCGCCAGCGCCGCCGTCTCGATATCGACCCGGACGCGCAGACGCGCTTCGTAATGGATCGCCTCTACCGCCAGATAGTCCTGGACCACCCGCCATTCCTCGGCCAACGCGACCCAGCCACCGTCGGTGTGGGTCAGTGCATGGCGCAGGGTGCCCGACAGGTGAGTCACCATGTCGCGGGCGCGCGCCGGATCTTCATGGATCAACGCACGCAGGTTGTTGAGCGCGTTGAAGACGAAATGGGGGTTGAGCCGCGCACGCAGTGCCTGGTGCTCCAGCGTGACCCGCTGGGCCTCTGCCCGCAGCTGCGCCAGTTCGCTGTGGCGGGCGCGCAGCAGCGCGCGACGACCGGCCCACAGCGCGCACCACGCCGCCAGCATGATCGCGCTGTTGAGCCAGTAGCCGACCAGCGCGAACGGCCGGTAGTCGGCCCGCTGGCCGGGCAGGCGTACCCACTCCCACTGCAGCGCAGGCAACAGCAGCAGGGCAGTGCCGAGCTGCACCACGGTGCTGCCGACCAGCACCGCCAGCAGCAGGCGCCAGCCCAGCGCCAGCGCGTCGTGCTGCAGCCAGCCGGCGCGCAGCGCATGGAAACGGATCGCCGCGCTGGTGATGAACAGCCACACCCCCACGCTCGCCGAGATCAGCAGCATGCCCGACCACTGGCCGACATAGCCGATGCCTAGCACCGTGCTGACGACCAGATAGGTCAGCCACACCGCTGCATTGCGCCACCAGAACGCGTTGTCGCCTGTTGCCTGCATGCCGGTCGAGGTCTCCGCGTGGGCGATCAGCGGCGTGCAGGCAGGTCGAGGAAGCCACGCACCTGTGCCTGCAGCCAGCGCGGATCATCCCACATCAGGAAGTGGTAGCCGGTCGCGCTCATCTCGATGCGCGCCGACGGCAACCGCGCGTACTGGCCGGCAAAGGTTGCGCGGGTGGACGCGAGCGTGGCGCCGTACGGCTGGTAGGCCGCCCACGCACCGAGCACGAGCACCGGCGTGGTGATCGCGGCGATCGGTTCGCGCAGGTCGGTCATGCTCATCGAATACATCGCGTTGGCGGTGGTGGCCCTGTCGCTGTCGCGCCCCCACTGCTGCAGCGTGGCCAGGTGCTCGGGTGAGCGGGTCATGCTGGCCAGGAAGCGGTCGGTGTTGGCGCGGTACGCCGCTTCCTCGACCGCCACCAGGCTGCTGCGCTCCTGTGCGGCGGCGGCCTTGCGCAGCGCCGGGGTGGCGGCCGGATCGCGGATGGCGTCGAGGTAGGGCAACGCATCGACGATCACCAACGGCCCGACCTGGTCCGGCGCCTCGATCGCCATCTGCAGGGCCACCACGCCACCCAGGCTGTGGCCGATCACCACCGGGTGATCCAGCCTGCGCGCGGCGGCATAGGCCAGCAGCCGGTCGCGCATCGCCGCGAGGAAGTCATCGCTGGCCACCGCCGGCGCCCCGGCAAAACCGGGCAGCTGCACCAGATGGCACTGCACCTGCGGCTGCAGCGCGGCGCAGGTATCGCGCCACACCTCGGCCCCGCTGTTGAGGCCGGGGATCATCAGCACCGGGCGGCCGCTGCCGATCACCTCGACCTGCAGATCCTGGAACCGCTCGGGTGCCGCGTGGGCCGGGCCGGCCAGGACGGCCCACGCCGTCAGCGCAAGCGCGGCCAACGGAGCGAGGGAGCGGAGAGGGCGGTAACGTTCGGTCGACATGACAGGCTCCTGCTGGGTGAGCCCACAGCGTGGCGCGGGTCGACACGGCCCGGGGAATGAGATGAGCAGCGGCCGCAGACAGCCGGTGAGCGGTCGCGGGAGACGGATGAGCCGCACGCCCTACCGGTCCGGCGCGCCCACGATTGCCTGCAAAGCCTCCGGCAGCGACGGGTACTGGAACGCGAAGCCCTCGGCCAGGGCGTGCGCGGGCTGCACGTTCTGCCCGGTCAGCAGCAGCCCGGCCATTTCGCCGAAGCCCAGCCGCAGCGCGAACGCCGGGGTGGTCAGCCGCGCAGGACGCTTCAGGACTTCGCCCAGCGTGGTGGCGAAGGTGCGGTTGGTGACCGTGCCCGGCGCCGTGCCGTTGTAGGCACCCCGTGCCTGCCCGTTGGCGAGCAGCCACAGGATCATGCCGACCACGTCCTCACGATGGATCCAGCTCATCCACTGCCGGCCATCGCCCATCGGGCCACCGAGCCCCATGCGGAACGGCGGCAGCATTTTCAGCAGTGCCCCGCCCTCGCGTTCGAGCACGATGCCGGTCCGCAGCACGCAGGTGCGCACCCCCAGGGCCTCGGCCTTCAGCGCCTCGGCTTCCCACTGGCGGCACAGCATCGCCGCGAAGTCGTGGCCCGGCGATGCGGTTTCGTCCAGCGGCGTGCTGTCGCGCGGGCCGTACCAGCCGATCGCCGACCCCGACACCAGCACCTGCGGCCGTTCCGGCAGCGTGGCCATCCAAGCCAGCAGCGCCTGCGTGGTGCCGATCCGGGAGTCGCGCAGCGTCTGCTTGCGCGCATCGCTCCAGCGCCCGTCCATCAGCGGCTCACCGGCCAGGTTGACCACCGCCTGGACCGGGCCGACCTCGGCCAGCGTGGCGACGGTGTGGATGCCCGGCTGCGGGGTGCGGCCGGGCCGGCGGGTGAGCACGATGGGGGTGTGCCCGGCCGCAAGCAGCCGCGCGCACAGGCGGCGGCCGATGAAGCCGGTGCCACCGGTAACGAGAATCTGCATGGCGGGTACTCCTGGACGGTGCCGCCACTGTAAGCCGGGCGGCGTGGAGGGCGCATGGGATTCACTTCACTTTCATCGCGATGAAGAGATATGATTGCGTCACACCCGCCGCCGCGCCCGCCCCATGACTGCCATCAGCTTCGAGTTCTACCCGCCCAAGACCGACGAGCAGCGCGCCCAGCTCGACCGTACCGCGAGCAGGCTGAAGGTCTTCGCGCCCGAGTACGTCTCGTGTACGTTCGGTGCGGGCGGCTCCACCCTCAGCTACACCTCCGAGACCGTGCGCCACCTCAACCAGCACCACGGCTTCGAGGCGGCCCCGCATCTGTCCTGCGTGGGCGGCAGCCGCGAGGAGATCCGCGAACTGCTCAAGCTGTACCGCGCGATCGGCTGCCGGCGCATCGTCGCGCTGCGCGGTGACCTGCCCTCGGGCATGGGCCACCCCGGCGACCTGCGCTATGCCGCCGAGCTGATCAGCTTCATCCGCGCCGAACATGGCGACGCGTTCCGCATCGAGGTCGGCGCCTACCCCGAGACCCACCCGCAGGCCAACGACGCGCTGCTGGACCTGAAGCACTTCAAGGCCAAGATCGATGCCGGCGCCGATGCGGCGATCACCCAGTACTTCTTCAATGCCGATGCCTACTTCCACTTCGTGGACGCGGTGCGCAGGCTGGGCGTGAGCGTGCCGATCGTGCCGGGCATCATGCCGATCTCCAATTTCAGCCAGCTGCGCCGGTTCTCCGAACAGTGCGGCGCGGAAATCCCGCGCTGGATCGGCAAGCGCATGCAGGCCTACGGCGACGATGCCGAATCGGTGCGCGCCTTCGGCGCCGAGGTGGTGGCCGGCCTGTGCGAACGGCTGGTGGCCGGCGGCGCGCCGGGCCTGCACTTCTACACCCTCAACCTGGCCAAGCCCACCACCCAGGTGCTGAAACTGCTGCACGGCTGAGCGCCTGCCACCCATCGCTTGCAGATAACGACGCGGCCGCTACGCTGCAGCGATGCGAACCACCGTGCTCCTGCTGCTTGCGTGCCTGCCCTGCTTCTCCACCCCGGCCGCGGCGCAGGCGTCGCGTGTGAACCGCTGCACCACCGCGCAGGGCGACACCGTGTTCACCGACCGCAGCTGCGATGCGCTGGGCGCCACAACACGGATGCCGGCGCGCGTGCCGGAGATCGGCAACACCGGCATGTTCCGCGCCGGCTGCGCGCGGCGGCTGAGCGAACTGACCGGGCAGATCCGCGATGCGGTCAGCACCCGCGACGTCAACCGGCTGTCCTCGATCTACCTGTGGAACAACGTTTCCGACGCGACCGCCAACCACATCATCGGGCGGCTGGAAGCGGTGGTGCAGCGCCCGTTGATCGATATCGCGCCGGTGTACCCGGAGGCACCGGAGACGCCCCCACCGGCGCTGCCGGTGCCCGGCAGTTCCGACCCGCTGCCCGCGCCCGCCGCACGCCCGCGCCCGATCGGGCTGCGCCTGGAGCAGACCCTGGCCAACTCGGTCACGCCGGCCCGCACCGTGTTCGGGCTGCGCCGTCAGTACGGCTGCTTCTGGATCACGCTGTAGACCACAAACCGCGGATCGCAGCGATGCCCTGGGCGCCGTGGCGACGCGACTCGGCGATATCGGCCGGGCCAAGGCCGCCGAGCGCATACAGCGGCAGCGAGACCTGCGCCCGCAGGGCCTCGAAGGCCTCCCACCCCAATGGGGTGGCGCCGGGGTGGCTGGGGGTGGCCTGCACCGGGCCCAGCACCGCGAAGTCGCAGCCGAGCCGCTGTGCGGCCTGCAGCTGCGCCAGGTCGTGGCAGGACGCGGCCACCAGCTGGTCGGCCGGCAGCGGCCGTGCATCCAGCTGCATGAGCTGTTCGCTGCCCAGGTGCACGCCGACGCCCAGCCGCTCGGCCAGCGCGATGTCGCGGTTGAGCAGCCACTGCGCCCGTTTGCCGTGGGCGCGGATCGCCGCCTCGGCCAGCGTGGCACGGGCGGGGCTGTCGGGGGTGCGCAGATGCACGCGGCGCACACCGGCATCCAGCGCCGCGCCGAGCCGCTGCAGCCAGCGCGCGTGGTCGTGCTCGCCGGATGGCTCGGGGGTGATCAGGTAGCGGTCGGGGTGGCGCAGGGCGGCCACCACCGGCAGGTCGGCCGGGGGCATCGAGTAGCGCGACAGCTTGTCCGGGGTCACCCAGGTGATGGCCTGGCCTTCACGGCCGCGCGGGGAGCCCTTCCAGCTGCGGACGTGCCGCACCTCCAGCCGCAGGTGCTTGTCCGGATAGACCTGCGGGACGTCCATCAGCCACTCGCCGACCTCGGCCTCGATACCCAGCTCTTCGCGCAGCTCGCGGACCAGCGCCTGCTCGGAGCTCTCGCCCGGCTCGCGCTTGCCGCCAGGGAACTCCCACAGGCCGGCCATATCGCTGTTCTCGGTACGACGGTTGAGCAGGATGCGGCCACGGACGTCGGTGATGACGGCGGCCACGACATGGATCGATCGTTTGGGGGATGGCATGCAGGCAGGATGCCCAATCCCGGCGGGATGGCGCAATGGCTGCCGTGCGACCGGGCGCAGGGCCGCGGTGGGTGGGTCGGGTGAAGAACCAAAAAAAGCCCCGCGCGAGGCGGGGCTTTTCAGTCGATCAGGTCAGCTGACCGTGGCAATGCTTGAACTTCTTGCCACTGCCGCACGGGCACGGGTCGTTGCGGCCGACCTTGGGTTCGTCGCGGGTGACCTGGCCTGCGCCGTTGCGCGCTGCCTCCACATCCGCCGCCTCTTCGTCGGCGCTGTAGCTGCCGGCGTCCTGGTGCTGGAACTGCGACTGCAGCAGGCGGGCTTCGGCCTGCTGGCGTTCGGCGGCTTCCAGCGCGGCCACTTCTTCTTCGCTGCGGATGCGCACGCGCGCCAGCAGGGTCACCACTTCGCGCTTGACGTTCTCCAGCATGTCCGAGAACAGCTCGAAGGCTTCCTTCTTGTACTCCTGCTTGGGCTGCTTCTGCGCGTAACCGCGCAGGTAGATGCCCTGGCGCAGGTAGTCCATGCGGGCCAGGTGTTCCTTCCAGCTCTGGTCGAGCACGGTCAGCATCACGTGCTTTTCCAGCGCGCGCATGGTCTCGTCGCCGACGCCGGCTTCCTTCTCGGCGAAGTGCTGGTCCACACGGGCCTGCACCTTCTCGGCGATGCCCTCGGCGTCCAGCTCTTCGTGCGACTTGACCAGATCGGTCAGCGACATCTGCAGGCCCAGGTCGGCGGCCAGCGTGGCTTCCAGACCCGGCAGGTCCCACTGCTCGTCGATCGAGTTCGGCGGCACGAAGCGGGCGACGATGTCGTAGATCACGTCGCCGCGGATGCCATCCACGTTGTCCTTCACCGACTCGGCATCGAGCAGCTCGTCGCGCTGGGCGTAGATCACCTTGCGCTGGTCGTTGTTGACGTCGTCGAAGTCGAGCAGGTTCTTGCGGATGTCGAAGTTGTGCGCTTCGACCTTGCGCTGCGCCTTCTCGATCTGGCGGCTGACCAGACGATCTTCGATGACGTCGTCTTCCTTCATGCCCATCATGCGCATCGCCTTCTGGACCCAGTCCGAGGCGAAGATGCGCATCAGGTTGTCTTCCAGCGACAGATAGAAGCGCGAGGAACCCGGGTCACCCTGGCGGCCGGAACGGCCACGCAGCTGGTTGTCGATACGACGCGATTCGTGGCGCTCGGTGCCCACGATGTGCAGGCCACCGGCCGCCTTGACCTGGTCGTGGCGCTCCTGCCATGCGGCCTTGACCTGGGCGCGCTGCTCGGGCGTGGCGTCTTCGCCCAGCTCATGCAGCTGCGCTTCCAGCGAACCGCCCAGCACGATGTCGGTACCGCGACCGGCCATGTTGGTGGCGATGGTCACCGCACCGGGCATGCCGGCATTGGCGATGATGGTGGCTTCGCGATCGTGCTGCTTGGCGTTGAGCACCTCGTGGTGCACGCCGGCCTTGCGCAGGTGCTCGGAGAGCATCTCGGAGGTTTCGATCGAGGTGGTGCCCACCAGCACCGGCTGGCCGCGCTTGTTGCAGTCCTGGATGTCGGCCAGCACCGCATTGAACTTGCCGTTGCGGTTGAGGAACACCTGGTCGGACGCATCCTTGCGGATGGTCGGGCGGTTGGTCGGAATGACCACCACTTCCAGGTTGTAGATGCTCTGGAATTCGTAGGCTTCGGTATCGGCCGTACCGGTCATGCCGGACAGCTTCTTGTACATGCGGAACAGGTTCTGGAAGGTGATGCTCGCCAGGGTCTGGTTCTCGCGCTGGACCGGCACGCCTTCCTTCGCTTCCACCGCCTGGTGCAGGCCATCGGACCAGCGGCGGCCGGCCAGGGTACGGCCGGTGAATTCGTCCACGATCACCACTTCACCGTCGCGCACGATGTAATCGACGTCGCGCTGGTAGATCGCATGCGCGCGCAGGGCGGCATTGAGGTGGTGCACCACGGTCAGGTTCTGCGCGGCGTACAGGCCTTCGGTCTCGGCGTTGAGGATGCCCGCCTCGACCAGCAGCTGCTCTGCGTGCTCCATGCCCGCCTCGGACAGGTGCACCTGCTTGCCCTTCTCGTCGACCCAGAAGTCGCCCTCGCCTTCTTCGGCCTCCTGCTTGATCAGGTGCGGCACCACGCGGTTGACGCGGATGTACAGCTCCGGGGAGTCGTCGGCCGGGCCGGAGATGATCAGCGGGGTACGGGCTTCGTCGATCAGGATCGAGTCGACTTCGTCGACGATCGCGTAGTGCAGGCCGCGCTGGTAGCGGTCGGCGCGCGACAGCGCCATGTTGTCGCGCAGGTAGTCGAAGCCGAATTCGTTGTTGGTGCCGTAGGTGATGTCGCTGCCGTAGGCCTCGCGCTTGTCGCTGTGCGGCATGCCCGGGTAGACCACGCCCACGCTCAGGCCGAGCCAGTTGTACAGCTTGCCCATCTGGGCCGAGTCGCGGCGGGCCAGGTAGTCGTTGACGGTCACCACGTGAACGCCCTTTCCTTCCAGCGCGTTGAGGTAGACCGGCAGGGTTGCCACCAGCGTCTTGCCTTCACCGGTACGCATTTCGGCGATCTTGCCCAGATGCAGCACCATGCCGCCGATCAGCTGCACGTCGTAGTGGCGCATGCCAAGCACGCGGCGGCTGGCTTCGCGGCAGACCGCGAACGCTTCCGGGAGCACCTTGTCCAGGGCTTCACCGTCGGCGATGCGCTGCTTGAACTCCGGGGTCTTGGCCTTGAGCTGCTCGTCGGAGAGCTTTTCGATTTCCGGCTCCAACGCATTGATCTTGGCGACGATGCGGTTGAGCTGGCGCAGCTGTCGTTCATTACGACTGCCGAAGACGCGGGTAAGCAGGCTGTTGATCATTGAAGGAACCGGTTGGAATGAGACGCCCCAACGGCGAGGCTCCCCACGGGGAGCCATCGGCCGCAAACGAAACAGGGCGCACTGCGCCCTGTCTATGGCAACACCCATTGTAGCTTGGGACGGGGGGGCTACGTTTCAAGCACCCCCCACCCAAGTGGATCAGCCGCGCGAAACGCGCCCGACCGGGGTATTGCCGCCATCGCCCAGGAACTTGCGGGGATTGACCACCTGCCCGTTCTCCCAGACCTCGAAGTGCACATGGGCACCGGTGGAACGACCGGTGGAACCGGCCTTGGCCACTTCCTGGCCGGCCCGGACCAGGTCGCCCGGCTTCACCACCAGGCGCGAATTGTGCGCATAGCGGGTCACGTAGCCGTTGCCGTGGTCCACGTCGACCACGTTGCCGTAACCGCCCTTGACCCCGGCGAAGCTGACCACGCCATCGGCCACGGACATCACCGGATCGCCAACGCGGGCGTGGAAATCCATGCCCTTGTGGGTGGCCGCACCGCGACCGAACGGATCGCTGCGGGTACCGAAATTGGAGGTGATGTAGGTGTTGCGGATCGGCATGCGACCCGGCACCGCGTTCTGTTCGAGCTGGTGGTCGAACATCAGCGATTCCATCACCGACAGCTGGCGGCCTGAAGCAGCGAAGCGCTGCTCCAGCACCTGTAAGTCGGCATTGACCGCGCTGACCGGGATGTCCTGGGTCGGGCCGGCTTCACCTTCACCGAGGCCGGGGGTCTCGTTGAAGTCGAATTCGCCGTCTTCCAGTTTGCCCATCTGGGTCAGTCGTTCGCCTAGGGCATTGAGACGGGTGGCCTGCGCCTGCAGTTCGCCCATCCGCGCTGCCAGCGCGTTGACCTGGGTCTGGGCGTCTTTCTGGGCCTGCGCCAGGTCGCGTTCCTGCTGGGCGACCTTGGCGTGGAGGCGGGAATCATTGAACATGCTGCCACCGAGACCGGCACCGAAGCCGATCAGACAGCCTACCCCCAGTACACTGCCCAGCAGGGCCCGGGGTCGATCCTCGAAGTAGAAACGCAAACGCGCCAGCGGCGTCTTGGCCTGTCCTTCACGCGTTTTGATTACGATCTTTTTGAATGCCATCAGTGAGTTTTCATGTCTGAGCCGAAATCCAGTGCCCGTCCTGCTTCAACACCGAAACCGGCGCTGGATGCAGTCATGGCGGACAAATCCGGAAACCCGTTGCGCCGTGCCTTGTGGCTCGATGCGCTGGACCGGCAGTTGCGCCCCCATTTGCCGCCCACCCTGGCCACCCGTTGCCGGCTGGCGAATGTAAACGGCGAACACCTCGTTTTTCTCGTCGAATCCCCGGTCTGGCATGCCAAGGTGCGGCTTGCCGAAGCCCAGCTCATCGACGCGGCCCGGTCCATCGGGCTGAAAGTCACCAAGGTGACCGTCAAGACTGCGTCTGCCGCTCCACCACGCTCCCCAGCGCTCGACAACCGGAATGGCCCCCACGCAGTTTCAGCCGCCACGCACAAAGGGCTACGCGACGCCTTGGCTTGTCTGCACGACGTGGATTCCTCCTCGTCCTGACTGCATCGGGGCATCCATCCCCTTCCCCCGCCGCGTCACGAGCACGTGAACTTGGCAGGGAGCCGGCCAGCATCGTAGCGGTGGATGGTCGCCCAGTCGTTAGCGTTTTGTTAGAAACGCGTTAAATGTCGACGATAAATTGATCGGGTTCACAAATCCGTGACGTAGGCACCCCCACGGTTCATTCACGTCAACGCCCGCGCGGCGGCCCGGCCCGGACACGCGAACGGCGCCATCGGCGCCGTTGCTTTTCCTTTCATTTCAATGGCTTGCTGCCATCACACCTCACGCGTAGGCGGGCATTCCATAGGCCACCGGGGGCGCAGCGGCCGGCGATTCGTAGCTCACCCACTCCCAGGCGGTGGCATCGGCCAGCAGCGCGCGCACCAGCTTGTTGTTCAGGGCATGCCCCGACTTGAAACCCTCGTAGGCGCCCAGCACCTGGCCACCGGCGAGATACAGATCGCCGATCGCATCGAGAATCTTGTGGCGCACGAACTCGTCGGCGTAGCGCAGGCCGTCGTCGTTGAGCACGCGGAACTCGTCCAGCACGATGGCGTTGTCCATCGAGCCGCCAAGACCGAGATTGCGCTCGCGCATGTACTCCAGGTCGCGCATGAAACCGAAGGTGCGCGCGCGGGAGATTTCCTTGGTGTAGGCCAGGGTCGAGAACTCGATCTCCGCGCGCGACTGCTTGGCGGGAATCATCGGGTGGTCGAACTGGATGGTGAAGCCCAGCTTGTAGCCTTCATACGGTTCGAACCGGGCGACCTTGTCGCCGTCGGTCACTTCAACCGTCTTGAGGATGCGGATGAACCGCTTCGGCGCGTCCTGTTCGGCGATGCCCGCCGACTGCAGCAGGAACACGAAGGGGCCGGAGGAGCCGTCCATGATCGGCAGTTCGGCCGAGGACAGCTCCACGATGATGTTGTCCACACCCAGGCCGGCCAGTGCCGACATCAGGTGTTCGACGGTCTGGATCTTGGCGTCGTGGTGGGTCAGGCCGGTGCACAGGGTCACTTCGGTGACCAGATCGGCGCGGGCGGGGACTTCCACGACCGGGTCCAGGTCCACGCGACGGAACACGATGCCGTGATTGACCGGGGCCGGACGCAGGGTCATGTAGACCTTGTCGCCACTGTGAAGGCCAACGCCGGTGGCGCGGATCGTGTTCTTGAGGGTGCGTTGCGGAATCATGGGGCCAGGCCGGATAGCGCGCGGTCAGCGCGACAAGTGACAAACAAGAATAACACGCAGTACCACCACCCCTTTCTGAACCGGGATGTATCGGTACCACCGCCAGTGGGCCATGACACAGGGTCGTGGCTGCAGGGCGGCAGACTGCCGGGCCGATCCTGGCCCGGCAGCATGGGACATGGAGGCGCTCACCGGGGAGGACAAGACCCCGGGTGGGCGATCCTCAGTCCGCCTGGCGGCGCAGGAACGCCGGGATGTCCAGGTAATCGTTCGGCAGTTCGGCCGCGGCCGGACCCGAGGAGGACGACGACGCCGACGGCGCCACGGTGTCCGCGCTCGGACGACGCAGGCCCAGGCCCATGCCACCCACCGCCTTGGACACGGCATCGCCACCGGTGTCGAACTCGCCGAACTCCGGCTGGCCGGTGGTGGCGTTGCGGACCAGCTTGATCGGTGCGCGTTCGCCCGGACGCTGGGTCTTGGCGCTGACGACACGGTTCAGGCCGGTGGCCACCACGGTCACGCGGACTTCGTCCTGCATGTCCGGATCGAGCACGGTACCCACCACCACGGTGGCGTCTTCGGACGCGAAGCCATCGATGGTGCGGCCGATCTCGTCGAACTCGGCCATCGTGAAGTCGGCACCGGCGGTGATGTTGACCAGGATGCCGTTGGCGCCGGCCAGGTTCACATCGTCCAGCAGCGGGTTCTGGATGGCGGCTTCGGCAGCGGCCTGGGCGCGGTCATCGCCACGCGCGGTGCCGGTGCCCATCATCGCCAGACCCATTTCCGACATCACGGTGCGCACGTCGGCGAAGTCGACGTTGATCAGGCCCGGACGCACGATCAGGTCGGCGATGCCCTGCACGGCGCCCTGCAGCACGTCGTTGGCGGCACGGAAGGCCTGGATCATGGTCGCGTTGCGGCCCAGCACGGTGATCAGCTTTTCGTTCGGGATGGTGATCAGCGAGTCGCAGTGCTGGCTCAGCTCTTCGATGCCCTTCAGCGCAACCTGCATGCGGCGACGGCCTTCGAACGGGAACGGCTTGGTGACCACGGCGACGGTCAGGATGCCCATCTCCTTGGCCAGCTGTGCCACCACCGGTGCGGCACCGGTGCCGGTACCGCCGCCCATGCCGGCAGTGATGAACACCATGTCCGCACCCTGCAGGGCGTCCATGATGCGCTCGCGGTCTTCCAGCGCGGCCTGGCGGCCGACTTCCGGGTTCGCGCCGGCGCCCAGGCCCTTGGTGACGTTGGTACCCAGCTGCAGCTGCAGCTTGGCACCGCAATTCTTGATGGCCTGCGAATCGGTGTTGGCGGTGATGAACTCCACGCCGTCCACGCTGGTGCTCACCATGTGCGCCACAGCGTTGCCGCCGCCGCCGCCCACGCCGATCACCTTGATCACCGCATTGGGTGCCATCTTTTCAATCAGTTCGAAATGCGCCATGTCCGTGTCCTCGTTGTATCCGCTTCTGGGTGGCATGGGCGTCCAGGCGTCCTGCCTTCGCGCTGCATGTTGCCGTTGCGGCTGTGTGGGTTGTGTGTTGCCGTTTGAAGCGCCGGCCAGGGCCGGTTTGGTGCCAGCCGACCAACGGTCGGCTCTACTCAAAATTCTCCTCGGAACCAGGTTTTGAGCTTCTTGAACATGCTGCCCGCGCGCCCGGTGGGCAGCGAGGGACGGCGCGGGTGTTCGATCTGACTGCCCATCAGCAGCAGGCCCACGCCGGTGGCATGCACCGGGTTGCCGACCACTTCGCCAAGGCCGGTGACGTGCTGCGGAATGCCCACGCGCACCGGCATCTGCAGCATTTCCTCGGCCAGTTCGACCACGCCTTCCATCTTCGAGGCACCGCCGGTGAGCACCATGCCGGCACGCACCAGTTCCTCGAAACCGGAGCGGCGCAGTTCGGCCTGCACCATCTCGAAAATCTCCTCGTAGCGGCCCTGCACCGCCTGCGCAAGCGCATGGCGCGGCATCCGGCGCGGCGGACGATCGCCGACGCTGGGCACCTGGATGCTCTCCTCGGCGGTGGCCAGCTGCGCCAGGGCGCAGGCGTAGCGCACCTTGATCTGCTCCGCTTCCGGGGTGGGCGTGCGCAGCATGTGCGCGATGTCGTTGGTGACGTGGTCGCCGGCGATCGGCAGCGAGGCGGTGTGGCAGATCGCGCCCTGCACGAACACGGCCAGGTCGGTGGTGCCGGCGCCCATGTCGACCAGCACCACGCCCAGCTCGCGCTCGTCGGCGGTCAGCACGGCCACGCTGGAGGCCAGCGAGGACAGCACCAGGTCATCGACCTGCAGGCCGCAGCGCTGCACGCACTTGGAGATGTTGGCCGCGGCCGACTGCGCGCACACCACCAGGTGCGCATGCACCTCCAGGCGCACGCCGGTCATGCCGACCGGGTTGCGGATGCCTTCCTGCGAATCGTCCAGCACGTACTCGCGCGGAATGGCATGCAGGATCTTCTGGTCGGCCGGAATCGCCACGGCCTTGGCCGCATCGAGCACCCGGTCCAGGTCGCCCCAGGTCACTTCGCCATCGCGGATCGGCACGATGCCGGGCGAGTTCTTGCACTGCACGTGGTTGCCCGAGATCGAGGCATACACCGAACGGATCTCGCAGCCGGCCATCAGCTCGGCCTCTTCGACCGCACGCTGGATCGACTGCACGGTGGACTCGATGTCCACCACCACGCCGCGCTTGAGGCCGCGCGATTCGTGCGAGCCGATGCCGATGACCTCGATCGGATTGCCCGGCGAATACTCGCCGACCAGTGCCACCACCTTGGAGGTGCCGATGTCCAAGCCGACGATCAGCGATTTGTCACCCTTGCGATTCATGTCCTGTCCTGCGTCCTGTGCGCCACATTGGCCGGTGTGGCCGGCGCGGCCGGAGCCGGGGTGCCCCAGCTCAGCGTGAAACCATTGGTATATCGGAGGTCGGCGCGTTCGATCGGCGCCTGCTGGTTGGCCAGCTGCGGCAGCACGCGCACGAAACGCTGCAGGCGCGAGCGCGCATCGTCGCGGCCAACCACCACTTCGGTGCCATTGCTCAGCAGCAGCGACCAGCTGCCGCGCGCGTCCATCGTGACCCGCTTGACGTCCACCCCGGCCGGCGCGAACAGCGCGCGCGCATCGTTGTAGAGCGCCACCACTTCGGCGGTCTGGGTGTCCGGGCCGTCCAGGTCGGGCAGCGCGATGTCCTGCAGCTTGCGCGGCGTGGCGAACAGCTTGCCCTGCTCGGACAGCAGCCGGTCCTTGCCCCAGTGCGCGAACGGCTTGTGTTCGACCAGGCGGATTTCCAGCACGTCCGGCCACTGCTTGCGCACCTGCGCGCTTTCCACCCACGGCAGGCCTTCGATCGCGTCCTGGGCGTCCTGCAGCTTGACCGCGAAGAAGCCGGCCTTGGCATACGGCAGGACCACCTGCTGCAGCTGTTCGGCCGGCACCCGCTTGAATTCACCGTGCACACGCAGTTTCGCCAGCGGCCAGCGCTCGGCGCCGACCCAGCCGTTGAGCACCGCCACCACGGGCAGCGCCACCAGCGACAGGGCCAGCAGCCAGACGAAGATGCGCAGCACGGCGTTCATGCGGAACGCACCTCCACGGTCTGCTCCAGCACGCGCCAGACCAGTTCCTCGAAGTCGATGCCGGCTTGACGGGCCGCCTTCGGCACCAGCGAGTGGCTGGTCATGCCCGGGGCGGTATTCACCTCGAGCAGGTAGAAGCGGCCGCTGCTGCGGTCGCGCATCACGTCCACGCGGCCCCAGCCGCGGCAGCCGGCGGCACGGAACGCAGCCAGCGCGATGCGCCGGATCTCGATCTCGTCCTCACCGTCCAGGCCCGGGCACAGGTACTGGGTGTCCTCGGCGATGTACTTGGCGTTGTAGTCGTACCACTGGCCCTTGGGCACGATGCGGATCGACGGCAGCGCGACATCCCCGAGGATGGCCACGGTCAGCTCATCGCCGACCACCATCTGCTCCATCAGCAGCTGGCCGTCGTAACGGACCGCCAGCGCCACGGCCTCGTCCAGGCCGGCTTCCTCGGTGACCCGGCTGATGCCCACACTGGAGCCTTCATTGGCCGGCTTGACCACCACCGGCAGGCCGAGCTCGCGCGCGGCCGCATGCACATCGGCACCGGTGCCGATCGACACGAAGCGCGGGGTCGGCAGACCATGCGCCAGCCACACCTGCTTGGTGCGGATCTTGTCCATGCTCAGCGCCGAACCGAGCACGTCCGAGCCGGTATACGGCACCGCGAAGGCTTCCATCAGCCCCTGCACGATGCCGTCTTCGCCACCGCCGTTGTGGCCGTGGAGAATATTGAACACGCGGTCGAAGCGGCGCTCGGCCAAGGCCTGCGCCAAGGCGGGGATGCCGTCCACGGCGGTCGCATCGACGCCACGGGCGCGCAGCGCCTCGATCACGTTGCGGCCGGAGTCGAGCGATACCTCGCGCTCGCTGGAACTGCCGCCGAGCAGCACCGCGACGCGGCCGAAGGCGGCCGGGTCGGTGATGCGCAGCGAGGGGAATACGAATGCGCTCATTCGGCCGCTGCCTCCTGGAAGCCGTCCACCGCGATGTGCTGGGCCACGGCGCCGATGTCACCGGCGCCCATCATCAGCAGCAGGTCGCCGTCCTGCAGAACGTCGGGCAGCACATGCGCCAGCTCGGCCGCCTGGCCGACCACGACCGGCTCGCTGCGGCCGCGCGCACGGATCGCACGCGCCAGCGAACGCGAGTCGGCGCCCGGAATCGGCGCTTCGCCGGCCGGGTAGACCTCGCTCAGCACCAGCGCATCTACCTCGGACAGAACGGCGGCAAAGGCGTCGAACTGGTCGCGGGTACGGCTGTAGCGGTGCGGCTGGAAGGCCACGACCAGGCGCTGGGCCGGCCAGCCGCCGCGGGCGGCGGCAAACACCGCAGCCAACTCGCGCGGGTGGTGGCCGTAGTCATCGATCACGCGCACCTTGGCACCGGTGCGGGTGGTGACGATGCCCAGGTCGTTGAAGCGGCGGCCAATCCCCGCGAACCCTTCCAGCGCACGCGCGATGGCATCCGGGGCAACACCGAGCTGCCAGCCCACGGCGGCGGCGGCCAGCGCGTTGAGCACGTTGTGCTTGCCCGGCAGTGCCAGCGTCACCGGGTAACTGCTGCCCTCCGGCAGGCGCAGGGTGAAGCGCATGCGCGGGCCGTCCTGGACCACGTCCTCGGCACGCACGTCGGCGGTGCCGCTCATGCCATAGCTCATGACATGCCGCGGGGTCTGCGCGGCCAGCGCGGCCACTTCCGGATCGTCGATGCACAGCACTGCCAGACCGTAGAACGGCAGACGCTGCAGGAATTCGGCGAAGGCGGCCTGGACCCGGGAGAAATCGTTGCCGTAATTCTCCAGGTGATCCGCATCGATGTTGGTGATCACCGACACCAGCGGGTTCAGGCGCAGGAAGCTGCCATCGCTTTCGTCGGCCTCGGCCACCAGCCACTGCCCACTGCCGAGCTTGGCATTGGCGCCGGCCGCCAGCAGCTGGCCGCCGATCACGAAGGTCGGGTCCAGCCCGCCTTCGCTCAGCACTGCAGCGGTCAGGCTGGTGGTGGTGGTCTTGCCGTGGGTACCGGCCACGGCGATGCCGCGGCGGAAGCGCATCAGCTCGGCCAGCATGGCCGCACGCGGCATGATCGGAATGCGCTGGCTGCGCGCTTCCATCAGCTCCGGGTTGTCCTCGCGGATCGCGCTGGAGACGACCACGCAGTCGGTGCCGAGCACGTTGGCGGCGGAATGGCCGCGCATCACGCGCGCGCCCAGGCCGGCCAGACGGCGGGTTGCGGCGTTGTCGGCGTTGTCCGAACCGGACACTTCATAGCCCAGGGTCAGCATCACTTCGGCGATGCCGCTCATGCCGGTGCCGCCAATGCCGACGAAGTGCACGCGCGGGAAGGCGCGTACCAGGTCGTTGGTGTCGTGCAGGCGGCGGATCATGCGCGGCCTCGCGTCGGGCCTGCGCCGTGGCGCGGTGCGGTGTTCATTTGGATTCCTCGAGGATGATGTCGGCGATGCGCTCAGCGGCATCGACCTTGGCCAGGGCACGCGCGGCGTTGGCCATCTGCATGCGTCGGGCGGAATTTTCGGACAATTCGTGCAGCACACCCTGCAGGTGCGTTGCCAGCGTTTCATCCTGCTTCAGCAACACGGCCGCGCCGCGCTCGACCAGATACTCCGCATTGCGGGTCTGGTGGTCGTCGACGGCGGCCGCGAACGGCACCAGCACACTGCCGATGCCCACCGCGCACAGTTCGGCCAGGGTCGATGCGCCGGAGCGGCACACCACCAGGTCGGCCCAGGCATACGCCTCGGCCATGTCGGCGATGAAGGCATCCACCTGCGCGGTCACACCGGCCTCGCGGTAGGCGGTGACGGCTTCGGCATGCAGCTTCTCGCCGCTCTGGTGACGCACGTCGATGGCAACGCGCGAGCCCAGTGCGGCCAGTGCCTTGGGCACGGCGTTGTTCAAGGCGCGTGCGCCCTGGCTGCCGCCGAGCACCAGCAGGCGCAGCGGCCCCTGGCGGTTGGCCAGGCGCAGGTCGGGAATGGCGATCGCGGCGATCTCGGCGCGCACCGGATTGCCCACCGCTTCCTCGCGCGCGGCGAAGCTGCCCGGGAACCCGGTCAGGATGCGCCGCGCGAAGCGCGACAGCACGCGGTTGGTCAGGCCCGGCGCGCGGTTCTGTTCGTGCACCAGCAGCGGCAGGCCGTGCAGGCGCGCGGCCAGTCCACCGGGACCGGAGGCGAAGCCACCGAAGGCGATCACCGCACGCGGCTTGCGGTCGCGGATCAGGAAGCCGGCCGCACGCACGGCGCGCAGCAGGCGCCACGGCGCGCCGATCAGGGCCAGCTTGCCCTTGCCACGCAGGCCACTGATGGCCAGCGTGTCGATGTGGATGTCGTGCTGCGGCACCAGGCGGGTTTCCATCGCGCCATCGGCGCCCAACCAGGTGACCGGCACGCCGCGTTCGCGCAGCACGCGCGCCACGGCCAGGCCCGGGAAGATGTGGCCGCCGGTACCGCCGGCCATGATCATCACCGGACGTTCGGAAGGGGCAACGGGCAGGCTCATCCCATCCTCCCCAGGGTCGGTTCGATGCGTTGCTGCATGCGGCTGGTACCGCGCGGCGAGCTGTCGCGCGGGGCGTCCTGCAGGGCGGCGGCAACGGCCGTGGCGCTGGTCGGCGCGTCGGCGGCAGCGGCACCGTCGTCGCCCTCGGGCGCACCCATGCGCACGGCCTGGCGCCGCTCGGCGCGGTCCAGTTCGTAGGACACGCGCAGCAGCAGGCCCATCGCCACGCAGGTCATCAGTACGCTGGAGCCACCGGACGAAATCAGCGGCAAGGTCAGGCCCTTGGTCGGCAGGATGCCGAGGTTGACCCCGATCGACACAAAGCTCTGCATGGAGATCCACAGGCCGATGCCGAAGGCGATATAGCCGGAGAAGTGACGCTTCATCTCCACGCAGCGCATGCCCAGCCAGAAGGTGCGGCCCACCAGCAGCGCGTACAGCGCGATGATCAGGCAGGTGCCGAGGAAGCCCAGCTCCTCGGCGGTCACCGAGAAGATGAAGTCGGTATGCGCTTCGGGCAGGTAGTACAGCTTCTGCACCGAGTTGCCCAGGCCCACGCCGGTCCACTCGCCGCGGCCGACGGCCATCAGCGCGTTGGACAGCTGGTAGCCGTCGCCCTGCTGGTCGGCCCACGGGTCCAGGAAGGAGGTGATGCGGCGCATGCGGTAGGGCTCGATGATCGCCAGTGCGCTCATGCCGACCATGCCGATGATCACCGGCATGGACATGCGCGGCATGTTCACCCCGCCCAGCACCAGCATGCCGGCGGTGATCGCCAGCAGCAGGGTGGACGAGCCGAAGTCCGGCTGCAGCAGCAGCAGCACCACCAGCGCGCCGGCCACGCCGAGCGGCTTGAGCATCGCCGGCCAGGTCGCGTTGACCTCGTCGCGGAAGCGCACCAGGTAGCTGGACAGCCACACGATGTAGAGCACCTTGACCGCTTCGACGGTCTGGAACTTGGAGATGCCCAGGTTGATCCAGCGGCGGGCGCCGTTGACGCTGCTGCCCAGGCCGGGGATGAACACCACCACCAGCAGGGCGAAGCAGCCCAGCAGCAGGATCTGGTTGTACTGCTCGATGCTCTTGAGCTCGGTGCGCATGGCCACGATGGCCAGCCCGATGCCGACCGCCAGGAAGATCAGATGGCGGTTGAGGTAGTAGAACGGGCTGCTCATCAATGCGATCGAGCTGGACGCGACCATCACCACGCCCAGCCCGGTGAGCGCGATGATCGCGCCCAGCAGCCACTTGTCGAAGTGGCCTCCGATGGCTTCAAGGCGGGTTGCCTGGCGCGACAGGTCGTTCATCAGCGGACCTTCAACGTGGCCAGGCCGATCAGGACCAGCACCACCGAGATGATCCAGAAGCGTACGATCACGCGCGGTTCCGGCCAGCCCTTCAGTTCGAAGTGGTGGTGGATCGGGGCCATGCGGAACACGCGCTTGCCGGTCAGCTTGAACGAGGCGACCTGGATCATCACCGACAGCGTTTCGACCACGAACACACCGCCCATGATCACCAGCACCAGTTCCTGGCGGGTGATCACCGCGATCGTGCCCAGCACCGCGCCCAGCGCCAGCGCGCCGATGTCGCCCATGAACACCATCGCCGGGTAGGTGTTGAACCACAGGAAGCCCAGGCCCGCGCCGGCGATGGCCGCGCAGATGATCACCAGCTCACCGGCACCGGGAATCTGCGGGATCTGCAGGTAGCTGGAGAACACCACGTTGCCCGAGGCGTAGGCGAACACGCCCAGCGCGCAGGCAACCAGCACGGTCGGCATGATCGCCAGCCCGTCCAGGCCGTCGGTCAGGTTGACCGCGTTGGAGAAGCCGACGATCCAGAAATAGGCGATGGCCACGAAGCTGATGCCGGCCAGCGGCAGCGCCACGGACTTGAACATCGGGATATAGAAGGTCATCGCGGCCGGGACATCGGCCGTGTAGAACAGGAACAGACCCGCCGCCAGGCCGAAGATCGACTGCAGCAGGTACTTCCAGCGCGACTTCAGACCGTTCGGGTCACGGCGCACGATCTTGATCCAGTCGTCGTACCAGCCGATCGCGCCGAAGCACAGCATCACCGCCAGCACCACCCACACATAGCGGTTGCGCAGGTCGGCCCACAGCAGCACCGACAGGGTGATGGTCAGCAGGATCAGCGAACCGCCCATCGTCGGCGTGCCGGCCTTGGAGAAGTGGGTCTGCGGACCGTCGGTACGGATCGGCTGGCCACCCTTGAACTGGGCCAGCCTGCGGATCATCGCCGGCCCCAGCCACAGCGACAGGAACAACGCGGTCAGCGCCGCGAGGATGCCGCGCAGAGTCAGATAGCCGAACAGCCCGAACAGGCTCTCCAACTGCTGCAACCATCGGGCCAGTTCAAGCAACATTGGGGGTTTCCTCTCCTCGCGCCAGCAGCGCTTTGACGATTTTGTCCATTGCACTGCCGCGCGAGCCCTTGACCAGGCAGCGCACGCCAGCATGCAGTTCGGTGGCCAGGGCGGCGGCCAGGGTGTCGTGGTCGCCGAAGTGGCGGCCACCGTCGCCGAAAGCGGCCGACGCGGCGGCGCTCAGCGTGCCCAGCGTGTACAGCCGCTTTAGGCCCGCCTCGCGCGCGCGGCGACCGGCCTGCGCATGCAGCGCTTCGCCGTCCGGGCCAAGCTCGCGCATGTCGCCGAGCACCAGCCAGCCTTCGGCGCCGGAGGCGGCGAGCGCGTCGATGGCGGCGGCCAGCGAGCCGGGGTTGGCGTTGTAGCTGTCATCGATCAGCACCGCGCCACCCGGCAGCACGTGCGCGACCTGGCGGCCCGGCACCGGCTCGGCGCGGGCCAGCCCGGCGGCGACCTGGGCCAGGGTGATCCCGGCGGCCAGCGCCAGCGACGCGGCGGCCAGCGCATTGCCGATGTTGTGGCGGCCCGGCAGCGCCAGCACGATCTCGGCCTGGCCCTGCGGGGTGGACAGCACGAACTGGCTGCCCGAGACGCTGAGACGCACCGACAGCGCGGTGATGTCAGCGCTGTGGTCCAGGCCATAGCGCAGCACGCGGCTGCGCGGCGGCTGGCCGACCACGTGCTGCTCGAACCAGGCACCGAAGGCGTCGTCGGCGTTGATCACCGCCACGCCATCGGCCGGCAGCGCGGCATAGATGGCGCCCTTGGTGGTGGCCACGCCCTGCAGGCTGCCCATCCGCTCCAGGTGCGCCGCAGCGATGTTGTTCACCAGCGCATAGCGCGGGCGCACGATGTCGGTCAGGTAGGCAATGTCGCCCGGCTTGCCCGCGCCCATCTCGTAGACCGCGTAGTCCGCGTCTTCGGGGGCGTCGATCAGTGCCAGCGGCAGGCCGATTTCATTGTTGAGGTTGCCGGGGTTGGCATACACCACGCGCCCTTCTTCGCGCGCAACCTGTTGCAGGATCGCCAGCAGCAGCGTCTTCACGCTGGTCTTGCCGTTGCTGCCGGTGATCGCAAACACCTCGGCATGGCGGTCGCGCTGCATGCCGGCGGCGATCCGGCCCAGCGCGTGCTGGCTGTCGGCCACCACGATCTGCGGCAGGGCCACGTCGAGCAGGCGTTCGACCAGCATCGCCGACGCGCCGCGCGCGACCGCATCGGCGGCGAAGTCGTGGCCGTCGAAACGCTCGCCACGCAGCGCCACGTACAGGCTGCCGGGGGCCAGGGTGCGGGTATCGTTGCTGATGGCATCGATCGCGGTGTCTTCACCGTGGATCTCGCCACCGGCCCAGTGGGCAATCAGCGACAGCGGCGTACGCTTCATCGTGCCGCCTCCCGGTGCGATGCGGCCAGCACGCGTGCGGCCACATCGGTGTCGTTGAACGGATGCTGCACGCCGGCGATCTCCTGGTAGGGCTCGTGGCCCTTGCCGGCGATCAGCACGATGTCGCCGGCACCCGCCAGGCCGATCGCCTGGGTGATCGCGGCGGCGCGGTCGCGCTGCACGATGGCGGCGTCAGGCGCGCGCAACCCGGCCACGATGTCGGCAACGATGGCATCGCCGTCTTCGCCGCGCGGGTTGTCGTCGGTGACGATCACCACGTCGGCGTGCTGTTCGGCAATGGCGGCCATCTGCGGGCGCTTGCCGGTATCGCGTTCGCCACCGCAGCCGAACACGCACACCAGCCGCCCGGCCAGATGGCCCTGCAGACTGGTCAGCGCCTGTTCGAGCGCGTCGGGGGTATGGGCGTAGTCGATCACCACGGTGGGCTGGCCGTTCGCTCCGCCAAGGCGGTTCATGCGGCCGGCGATCGGCTGCAGCTGCGAGAGCAGCGCGGCGATCGCGGCCGGCGCGTGGTCCAGCGCCAGCAGTGCGCCGGCCACGGCCAGCAGGTTGTCCACATTGAAGCGGCCGAGCAGCGGCGACTGCACCGGGTGGCGTTCGCCGCCAACGACCAGGTCGAAGGCGATGCCGCGACCGTCGAGCGTCAGCGAATCGGCACGCACCGCCGCCTGCTGCGCGCCGCGCGAGCTGACTCCGACCGGCTGCACGCCGGCGTCGAGGGTGCGCAGCAGTTCGCTGCCGAACGGGTCGTCGAGGTTGACCACCGCCGCCTTCAGGCCCGCGCGGTGGAACAGCTTGGCCTTGGCCGCGCCGTACTGCGCCATGTCGCCGTGGTAGTCGAGATGATCGCGGGTGAGGTTGGTGAACACCGCCACGTCGTAGTGGACCGCATCCACCCGCCCCTGATCGAGCGCGTGCGAGCTGACTTCCATCGCCACCGCCTGCGCACCGCCATCGCGCAGCTGCGCCAGCACGGCGTGCATCTGCAGGACCAGCGGGGTGGTGAAGCCGGTCGGCACCACATCACCATAAAGTCCGACCCCCAACGTGCCGATACTTCCACTGCGGGTGCCAAGCAGGTGCCAGGCCTGGGCCAGCAGCTGCACGGTGGAGGTTTTGCCGTTGGTGCCGGTCACCCCCACCATCGTCATCGCGCGCGAGGGGTGACCGTGGAACTGGTCGGCCATCGCGCCCATGCGCGTGCGCAGGCCCGGCACGGCGATCGCGTCGGCCGGTGCCGGCAGCTCGGCCGGGGCCGGCGGATCGAACAGGATCGCGCCCGCGCCGGCGGCACGCGCCTGCTCGACGAAGCCGAGCCCGTGCGCGCCGAAGCCGGCGATGGCCACGAAGGCATCGCCCGGGCGCACCGCGCGGCTGTCCAGCACCAGCCCGGTGATGGTCGGGTCGTGGGGCAGCGCCACGTCGGGAATCAACTGCGAAAGCAACATCGTCTGGCTCATTGCGTGCCTCCCTGCGCGGGGGGCGTCGTGGCGTGCGCGCTGGGCAGCGCGGCATCGAATTCAGCGGCGGCATCGGCCGGCAGGACCACCTCGGCCGGCGGCGCCGGCAGGATCGAGGCCGAGTGCCCCATCTTTCCGGACTGCTGCGCGGCCAGCCAGGACTCGATATCGTCCGGCGGCACGTCCATCAGGCGCAGCGCGCCCTCCATGACGTTGTGGAACACCGGCGCCGACACCAGGCCGCCGTAGTACTTGCCGGCCTGCGGGTCGTTGATCACGATCACCGTGGCAAAACGCGGGTTGCTGGCCGGCACCACGCCGGCGAACAGCGCGTTGTAATGCCCGCGCTCGTACCCACCCGGACCGGTCTTGCGCGCGGTACCGGTCTTGCCGGCCACGTGGTAGCCCAGCACCGCCGCCTGCTTGGCGCCGCCCTGGGTGACCACGGTTTCCATCATCGCCACCACTTCCTTGGCGATGTTCTCGTCGATGATCTGCTTGCCTTCGTTGCGCTGACCCTTCACGAAGGTCGGCGCGATCAGCTTGCCGCCGTTGCCCAGCGCCGAGTAGGCGGTGGCAATCTGCAGCGGCGTGACATTCAGGCCATAGCCGTAGGACATGGTGGTCTTGGTGGCACCGTCCCAACGGGCGGGCCGCTTCAACACACCGGCCGATTCGCCGGGGAAGCCGCTGTGCGGAGACACGCCGTAGCCGAAGCTGTGGACGTGGTCGTAGAACACCTGGTCCGGCATCTTGGCCGCGATCTTGGCCGCGCCGATGTTCGAGCTGCGGGTGATCACGCCGGTGACGTTGAGCACGCCGTTGTTGCGCGGCACGTCCTTGATGGTGAACCGGCCCACGGCCATGTAGCCGGGGTTGGTGTCCACGATGGTGTCCTTGGTGACCACACCGGACTGCAGCGCCGAGGCGATGGTCAGCGGCTTCATGGTCGAGCCGGGCTCGACCAGATCGGTGACCGCGCGGTTGCGGCGCGTATCCGGCGCTGCACCGCCCACCGCGTTGGGGTTGTAGGTGGGCAGGTTGACCATCGCCAGCACTTCACCGGTGGCCACATCCATGATCACCATCGAGCCGCCGGCCGCCTTGTTGGCGATCAGCGCGTTGCGCAGCTCCTTGAACGCCAGGAACTGGATGCGACGGTCGATGCTGAGGGTGAGGTCCTTGCCGGGCTCGGCCGGACGCAGCAGGTCGCTTTCGACGGTATCGCCCTTGCGGTTGCGGATCACCCGCTTGGCGCCGGGCTTGCCGCGCAGCCACTCGTCGAAGGCCAGCTCCAGCCCTTCCTGGCCGCGGTCGTCGATGTTGGTGAAGCCCAGCACGTGCGCCATCGCCTCCCCCTGCGGGTAGAAGCGGCGGAATTCGCGCTGCGAGGCGACGCCGGGAATCTTCAGCGCCACCACCTTCTCGGCGTCGTCCGGATTGATCCGGCGGCGCAGGTACATGAATTCCTTGTCGGCCTTCTGCGCCAGGCGGGCGTTGAGCTCGTCCAGCGGCATGCCCAGCGCGGTGGCCAGCTCGGGAATGCGCTCGGGTTCGCGCAGCAGTTCCTGCGGATTGACCCAGATCGAGGCGACCGGGGTGGACACCGCCACCGGCTCGCCATTGCGGTCGGTGATCATGCCGCGCGAGGTGTTGATCGGCAGCTCGCGCAGGTAGCGGGCTTCGCCCTGGCGCTGGTAGAACTCGCTGTTGATGATCTGCACGTAGGCGGCGCGGCCGACCAACGACACCGAGCACAGCCCCAGCGCCAGACCCACCCACTTCAGGCGCTGGCGCAGGTTGAAGCTGTTGCGGGCACGGTTGCGGCCGGACTTGCTCATGGGCGCACCACCACGACGTCGGCGGCCTCGGGGAACTTCATGCCCAGGCGTTCGCGGGCGACGCGATCGACCCGGGTCGCTTCGGCCAGCGTTGCCTGTTCCAGCTGCAGGCGGCCGAATTCGATATTGAGCTCATCGCGCGCGCGCTCGACCTTGGACAGCTCCACGAAGGTCTGGCGGTGGCGGTGGCGCATGAACACCACACCGATCGCCGAGGCGACCGTGCAGGCCAGCAGCACGATGAGCAGCAGGCGGCTCATCCGGCCACCGCACGCTTTTCGGCCACGCGCAGCACCGCGCTGCGCGAGCGCGGGTTGACCGCCAGCTCGTCGTCGTCGGCCTTGATGGCGCCGCCGATCAGGTCCAGCGTCGGCACGAATGCCATCAGTTCCGGCAGCCGGCGGTTGGTCGGCGGGGCCTTGGCATGGCGGTTCATGAACTGCTTGACGATGCGGTCTTCCAGCGAGTGGAAGCTGATCACCGCCAGGCGGCCACCGGGCTTGAGCCGCGCCATCGCCGCGTCCAGGCCGGCTTCGAGGTCGGCCAGTTCGCGGTTGATATGGATGCGGATGGCCTGGAAGCTGCGCGTGGCCGGGTGGATCTTGTCCTTGCCACGCGGCATCACCGAGGCGATCAGCTCGGCCAGCTCGGCGGTGCGGGCGAACGGCTGCCTGTCGCGGCGGGCGATGATCGCACGGGCGATGCGGCGGCCCTGGCGCTCTTCGCCGTAGGTCCACAGCACGTCCATGAGCTCACGCTCTTCGACGCGATTGAGCCACTGCGCCGCGCTCTCGCCGCTGTCCGGGTCCATGCGCATGTCCAGCGGGCCGTCCTTGCCGAAGCTGAAACCGCGCTCGGCGACGTCCAGCTGCGGCGAGGACACGCCCAGGTCGAACAGCACCCCGTCCAGGCCGTCGGCGGTGGCATCCCAATGCAGCAGGTCGGCGAAGCTGCCACGGAAGATCGACACGCGCGGGTCCGGCGCGAAATCGCGCTCGGCCACCGCAATCGCTTCGGGATCCTTGTCCATGACCAGCAGCCGGCCTCCAGGACCGAGTTGCTCGAGCACGCCGCGGGCATGACCGCCACGACCGAACGTGCCATCGAGATACCGTCCGTTTTCGATCACCGCCAGGCCTTCCAGGACCTGCGTGTACAGCACCGGCAGATGGCCCGCCGGCGACTGCGACACCGGAAGGTGACCGGCCTGCGCGCCTCCGCGCACCCGGGCACCCCGGCTCACAACTTCAGGTCGAGCAACCCATCGCCGAGATCCTCGTCAGACAATGTCTGCTGGATCAACGCGCGATGTGCCTGCTCGCTCCACAATTCAAATTTGTCGCCCATGCCGAGCAGAACCGCCTTCTTTTCAATGCCAACGGCACCACGGTGGCTGGCGGGAATACTGATGCGACCGTTGCCGTCCAGCTCCAGATGCGCGGCCGAACCGACCAGCTTCTGTTGCAGCAGACGCACGACACGCTGTGTGTTGGGCTTGGACATGACGTCGTCCCGCACCCGCTCCCACTCCGATTCGGCATAGAGCCAAAGGCAGCCGGACTCGAACGGGTTGTAGGTGAGCACGAGACGGTTGTTGCTGGCGCGCGCGACCAGGTCGCGATAAGCGGTGGGAACCGCCATGCGTCCTTTGTCATCGACTGTGATGGCCGTCTCGCCCTGGAACACGACGCCTGCACCTTTTCCTTTGCCCGGTGAAACATTGAACCACGAAAAACCACAAAAAACCCGGTTTTCCCTCTGTTGCCCACCTTAGCAGTGCCGATTAGGTTGTCAACAACTTTGCGAGCCCGAAATAACTTGGAACATCAAGGGCTTGCAGCAATGTTTAGAGACTTGTTCAAGGCTTATCCACAAGTTGCTGTTTCGTCTCAATTTTTGAGATTGATCGGAAGTTCAGGCCTGTGCAGAGGGCGTGAAACCCTTGCCCGCATTCAGTCCCGCGGGCGTCGGCTTCGACCCGTCCGTGCGCAAACCCGGCACAATCGGCGCATGTGTCTGCTCGCTCTGGCCTGGAAGGCCCACCCCCGCTGGCAGCTGGTCATGGCCGGCAACCGCGATGAGTTCCACGCCCGGCCCACCGCCGCGCTGGCGGCTTGGGCCGCGCCCGACACCGGCGTGATCGCCGGGCGTGACCTGCGTTCGGGCGGCACCTGGGCCGGGATCGGCGCCGACGGCCGCATGGCGGTGGTGACCAACGTGCGCGACCCGCAGGCCCGTCAGACCGGCCCCTCGCGCGGTGCACTGGTGGCCGATTACCTGCGCGGCAGCACCCCGGCAGCCGCCTTCGCCGAGGCCCTGGCCACCGACGCCCCCGCCTTCGCCCCGTTCAACCTGCTGCTGGCCGACCGCGACAGCTGCCAGTTCCTCGGCAACCACCCGCTGCTGCGGCAGACGCTGTCGCCGGGCCTGCACGGCATGTCCAATGGCCCACTCGACGCGCCGTGGCCGAAAACCGTGAACCTGGTCGAGGCCCTTGGCGACTGGATCGCCCGTGGCGAGGCCAGCCTGGACCCGCTCTGGCAGGCCCTGGCCAACGAGCGCCGTGCCGACGACGACGCCCTGCCCGACACCGGCATCGGCCTGGAACGCGAGCGCTGGCTGTCGTCGGCCTTCATCCGCAGCCCCGACTACGGCACCCGTGCCAGTACCGTCATCGCACTGGACGAACGCGGCCACGGCTTCATCCAGGAACGCCGCTTCGCTGCCGATGGCCGCTGCATCGGCGAGACCCGGCTGGACACGCCCGCACCGTAGTGCCGCATCCGCGCCCCTGCCGCGCAGCGGATGTGGGACAATGCGCGCGGCGGAGTCGGCCAGACAGTCGCGTCATCCCTTGCGGATGCCGAGGAAAGTCCGGGCTCCACAGGGCAAGGTGCCAGGTAACGCCTGGGCGGCGCGAGCCGACGGAAAGTGCAACAGAAAGATACCGCCTACGTTCCCTTCGGGGAGCCGGTAAGGGTGAAATGGTGCGGTAAGAGCGCACCGCGAGTCTGGCAACAGACCGGCACGGCAAACCCCACCTGGAGCAAGACCAAATAGGGACCTAATGGCGTGGCCCGCGTCGGGTCCGGGTAGGTTGCTTGAGCGCTGCGGTGACGCAGCGCCTAGAAGAATGACTGTCCGCGACAAAACCCGGCTTATCGGCCGACTCCGCCGCTTTTTCGCGCCAGACACTCATAAGGTAGAGCCGACCGTTGGTCGGCTGCGCCACGTTCCGGCATCGGCACCCCATCCCCAGGCGCGTTTGCCCACCGGCCGGCAGCTCAACTGCCGTACAGCGCCTTTCGCGGCGCGCCGGTCAGTTCCGCCGCCAGCTTGGCGGCGGTCGAAGGCGGCAGGTGCTCGCTGAGCTTGGCGTACATGCGGCGGCCCGCCGCGAGCTGGGCCTGCTCGTCGTCGGCGGCGCCCTGCACCATCACCACGAACTCGCCCTTGCGCTGGTTGTCGTCCGCTTCCACCTGCTGCAGCAGCGAGGCCAGGGTGCCGTCGAGCACCGTTTCGAACAGCTTGGTCAGTTCGCGCGCGACCACCGCCGGGCGCTCGGCACCGAACGCGGCCACCATGTCGGCCAGCGATTCGGCGATGCGGTGCGAGGATTCGTAGAACACCAGCGTGCGGGTTTCGCCCGCCAGCCCATTCAACCGCTCACGGCGGCCCGCGCCCTTGGCCGGCAGGAAGCCTTCGAAGGTAAAGCGGTCGCTGGGCAGGCCGGCCACGCTCAAGGCCGCGATCGCCGCGCACGCGCCCGGCACCGGGCTGACCCGGATGCCCGCTTCGCGCGCCGCACGGACCAGGCGGTAGCCCGGATCGCTCACCAGCGGCGTGCCGGCATCGCTGACCAGCGCCAGCGACTCGCCGGCCTGCAGCCGCGCCACGATCCGCTGCGACAACGCTTCTTCATTGTGGTCGTGCAGCGCCACCAGCGGCTGCTGGATGCCGAAGTGGGCCAGCAGCTGGCCGCTGCGGCGGGTGTCCTCGGCGCAGATCGCGGCCACCGAGCGCAGCACCTCCTGCGCGCGCGGCGTCAGGTCGGCGAGGTTTCCGATCGGGGTGGCAACGACATACAGCGTGGGGACAGCACTCATCGCAACGGCACTCATGGGTCAAGGGTAGAATCGTACCGTTCCCCGGCCACGGCCGCTGCCCCCATCGAATGGACCTGATCATGAACAAGCCCGTCGCACGGATCTCTGCCCTTTCGTTGTCGCTGCTGCTGCTCGCCGGCTGCGCCACGACCAGCCTCACCAGTGCCCCCGAATCCCCGGCGCAGAGCCAGGCGCTGGCACTGATCGAGCAGGGCAAGCCGCGCGATGCCGCCGTGCAGCTCGAAGCGCTGGCCAACACCCTGCGCGGCAGTGCCCGCAGCGCCGCACTGGCCGATGCCGCCTTCGCCTGGCATGAAGCCGGCGACGCCACCCGCGCCCGCAGCCTGCTGAGCCAGGTGCAGCCGCGCCAGCTCACCGGTGCCAGCCTGCACCGCTACCAGCTCACCAGTGCCGAGCTGGCGCTGGCCGACAAGCAGCCGGCACAGGCGCTGGCCGCACTGAAGGAATCCTCCGACGCAGTGACCCCGTCGCTGCGCACGCGCTGGCAGCTGGCCCGCGCCAATGCGCTGCAGGCCACCGGCGACACCCTCGGCGCCGCGCTGGAGCGCGCCCGCGCGCATGCCGCGCTGACCGGCAAGGCACGCAGCGACAACCAGCAGGCCATCGCCAGCCTGCTCGGCACCCTGGACGATGCCACGCTGCGCGCCAAGGCCGCCGCGCTGCCGGCCAACGAGCCGCTGTACAACTTCGCCGGCCGTGCGCTGATCGCACGTGGCCTGCCGCTGCCGCGCCCGTTCGACCGCGATGGCGCCAGCCAGTTCGACACCAGCAAGCGCCCGCCGGCGATGTCCGATGGCTACCGCCCGCCGGTGAAGATGGCCGTGCTGCTGCCGCTCAGCGGTCGCCTGGCGACCGCCGCACAGCCGGTCCGCGATGGCCTGCTCAGCGGGTACTACGGTGAGTCGCGCCGCCGCCCGGACATCCAGTTCATCGATACCGCCGGCACTGCCGCCGGTGCCGTGGCCGCCTACGACAAGGCCGTGGGCGCGGGCGCCGACTTCATCGTCGGGCCGCTCGGCCGCGATGAGGTCGATGCGGTGTTCGGCCGCGCCCAGCTGCCGGTGCCGGTGCTGGCGCTGAACCGCGGCAAGGGCAGCCCGCCGGCCGGCAGCGCCGGCTTCTCGATGGCTCCCGAAGACGACGGCATCATCGCCGCCGAGTACCTGCGCGGCCGCGAGCGCAGCAAGGTGCTCGTGGTGCACAGCAACGACGAGACCGGCCGCCGCGCGGCCGCCGCGTTCCGTGAGCGCTTCACCCAGCGTGGCGGCCAGGTGGCAGCCACCGTCGGCGTCAACGACACGGTGGGCGATGTCGGCGCGCAGCTGCGCGCCGCAGGCAGCGTGGATGGCGTGTTCCTGGCGGTGAAGGCGCCGCAGGCCCGCACGCTGGCGCCACAGCTGGCGCTGGCCGGTGCCGGCGGGGCCAGCCGCGTGGGCACCTCGCAGTTGACCCTGGGCAGCGGCAAGCCCGAGGAAGACATGGCGCTGGACGGCATCATCTACCCGAACGAAGCCTGGAACGTGCGCGGCGTGGCCGGCCTGCCGGCCGCCTCCACCGCCGGGCAGATCCTGCCCTCGGCACGCGGCGCCTCCGGCCGCCTGTTCGCCTTCGGTTTTGACGCCTGGAAGATCAGCGCCTACCTGGACAAGATCGCCACCGAGGGCGCGCTGGCCGGCGCCACCGGCACGCTGTTCCTGGACAGCAACGGCAACGTGCTGCGCGTGCCGGTGTGGTCGACCTTCAGCGGCGGTCGGCCGACGCCGATCGCGTCGGCCAACTAAGCCCGGCATGGCCACCGGACGCGCGCAGCGCGGCGCGGCGGTGGAAGCGGCGGCGCTGGCGCATCTGCGCCGCGCCGGCCTGCAGCCGCTGGCCGCCAACGCGCGCTATCGCGGTGGCGAGCTGGACCTGGTGATGCGCGACGGTGACACCACGGTGTTCGTGGAAGTGCGTTACCGCGCGTCGGCCGCGTTCGGCGGCGGCGCCGTCTCGGTGGACCTGCGCAAGCGCCGCAAACTGGTGCTGGCCGCGCAGCTGTTCCTGCTGGCGCATCCGGCGCTGGCCAACCTGCCCTGCCGCTTCGACGTGGTCGAGGCCGCCGGCGACCCACCGCAGCTGCGCTGGCTGCGTGATGCGTTCCGGCTGGAGGACTGCTGATGCCCACCATTCTTACCCATGCCGCCATTCCGCTGGCGCTGTGGTGCGCGGCCGACCGCGGCCGCATCGCCACGCCGCTGCTGGCCGCCGGCGTGGTGGCGGCGATGCTGCCGGATGCGGACGTGCTGGCGTTCGCGCTGCACATTCCCTACGCCGACAGTTTCGGCCACCGCGGCGCGAGCCACTCATTGCTGTTCGCCGCGCTGCTGGCCGCATTGGCGGCGCTGCTGCACCGGCGCCTGCGCGCCACGGCCGTGCAGGCCGCCGCGTTCGTCGGCATCAGTGCGCTGTCGCACCCGCTGCTGGATGCGTTTACCTCCGGCGGCCTGGGCGTGGCGCTGTGGTGGCCGTGGAGCGGCGAACGCCTGTTCGCGCCGTGGCGGCCGATCCGCGTCTCCCCGTTCGCCGGCCAGTTCTTCAACGCACGCGGCATCACCACGCTGCTCTCCGAGCTGCGCTGGGTGTGGCTGCCGCTCTGCGCCGCCGTGATCGGCTGGAAGCTGATCCAATCCGCCCCCGCCTCGTCCCGGAACACCCCATGACCACCGCCCTGCCCGCCGCCTTCGCCGCCACCCTGCACGCCCTGCTCGGCGATGACGGTTGGCGTACCGACGACAGCGCGCTGCAGGCGCACGCACAGGACAACTCGTGGCGGCACACGCTGCCGGCCGGTGTGGCCTTCCCGCGCGACCGCGACCAGGTGGTGGCCCTGGTGCGTGCGTGCCGCGCGCATGGCATCGCGCTGGTCGCGCGCGGCGCCGGCACCGGCACCACCGGCGCGGCGGTGCCGGTGAACGGCAGCATCGTGCTCTCGTTCGCACGCATGAACCGCATCCTCGACATCCAGCCAGGCAACCGCTGCGCGGTGGTCGAGCCGGGCGTGCTCAACGGTGACCTGCAGCACGCGCTGGTGCCGCATGGCCTGTTCTGGGCACCGGACCCGTCCAGCGCGGACATCTGCAGCATCGGCGGCAACCTCGCCTGCAATGCCGGCGGCCCGCGCGCGGTGAAGTACGGCACCAGCCGCGACAACGTGCTCGGCCTGGTGGCAGTGACCGGTGCCGGCGAGGTGATCCAGTGCGGGGGCGCGTACACCAAGGATGCCACCGGCTACGACCTGACCCATCTGCTGGTGGGCAGCGAAGGCACGCTGGCATTGATCGTGGAAGCCACGCTCAAGCTGACCCCGCTGCCGGTCGCCCAGGCCGGGCTGCGCGTGCTGTATCGCGACGCCAATGCGGCGGCTGCGGCGGTGTCGCGCCTGATGGCGCAGCCGGTGGTGCCCACGCGCCTGGAATTCATGGATGCGCGCAGCCTGGAGCTGCTGCGTCGCAATGGTGCCGTGGTGCCCGAGGCCGGCGCGATGCTGCTGGTCGAGGCCGACGGCGATCACGACACCCTCCCCTACCTGCTGCAGGCGCTGGCCACCGCCGCCGAAGGCGACGGTCTGCTCGCGCTGGACGTGGCGATGGAAGGCAGCGCCCGCGAGGCGCTCTGGGCGGCGCGCAAGGCGCTGTCGCCGGCGCTGCGCAGCATCGCCCCGGGCAAGATCAACGAAGACGTGGTGGTGCCGGTGTCGCGCATCCCCGACCTGGTGGCCGGCGTGCAGGCACTGGCACAGGAACACACACTGACCATCGTCACCTTCGGTCACGCCGGCAACGGCAACCTGCACGTCAACATCCTGTACCACCCCGACGACGCCGACGAGAACGCACGCGCGCACGCCGCGCTGCCGAAGATCTTCGCGCTGACCCTCGCCCTGGGCGGCACGCTGTCCGGCGAGCACGGCATCGGCCTGGCCAAGCGCGACTTCATGGCCCAGGCCTTCACCCCCGCCACGCTGGCGGCGATGCGTTCCATCAAGCACGCGCTGGATCCGGACGGGATCCTAAACCCGGGCAAGGTCCTGCCGCCGGTATAGCGGCGAGCGCCTTTCCGGCAGGCTGAACAGCCGCCGTCTCCGCATCGAATTGTGACCCCCTATGCAATTTATTGCATGGGGAATGACGCGTGCCCCCCGCATTCTTGCCGCCGATCCCGCCCCTGCCGCTTCCACAGCAGCGGGCATGACGCGTCACGACC
This sequence comes from Stenotrophomonas sp. GZD-301, assembly GCF_049310345.1. Taxonomy (NCBI): domain Bacteria; kingdom Pseudomonadati; phylum Pseudomonadota; class Gammaproteobacteria; order Lysobacterales; family Lysobacteraceae; genus Stenotrophomonas; species Stenotrophomonas sp. GZD-301. The sequence goes on from NZ_JBMOWY010000007.1 coordinate 40,592, forward strand.
GCTTCAAACCCGATCGCGACGTGTCCTCCCTTTTCTCTCCCTTGGACCGACGACAATGACCCGTTCTTCCCAGACCACGTATTCCGCGCCTCCCGTCCTGCGCCCCTTGGCCAAGGGCCTGCTGCTGGCATTGGCCGTTCTTCCGGTCGGCAGCGCGATGGCCGAGGTGCTCGATGGCGGAAAGCTGGTGCTGAACCCGAGCAGCAGCGTCCGCAACTGGACCCTGCTGAACGGCGCGCACCTTGTGGTCAATGGAGCGGGTACGCGCTCCATTGACGCCTCACAGGATTCGCTCGTGGAGATACGAGGTGCCGTCGTCCGGGCGAACAACGGCACGCAGGACGCGGTGATGTTGCGCGACACCGCCAGGCTGGACGCCACGTCGACCACGTTCCGCGGCGGAAGCGTGCACCTGACCGAAAACAGCTCGGCACATTTGGTTGACAGCGCCATTCTGGTAACCCGTGCCGACGGCATGAATCCCGACGCCCTCAGCGTCGGTGTGGATATCACCCATCTCGACCCGAGTGAGGGCGCCCGCGTCATCCTGGACTCGACCCGTGTTCGTGTCGAAGACTCCTTTGGCGGAATCAACAGTGGGCTCGGTGTGCGGATGACGGCCGGCCAGGTCGACATCGTCAACGGCGCGCTGATCGACGCGGACAACATCGGCGTGCAGCTCTTTGCCTCGAGAGAAGCCGCAAACCCGCTGCGTCTGCGGATCGACAACGCCACGGTGCAGTCCGGCCGTGGCGCGGCGATCAGTGTGGCATCCAGCCACGGACACAACAACCAGGCCGAGATCGTGGTCGCCAACGGCGCGCAGCTCATCGCCGGCGACGGCAACCTCCTGCTGATGCAGACGCGCGACGGAAGCGTGGACACGGGTCGCATGGACGTGGACTTCACCATCGACGATGCGCGCCTGAACGGTAATGTCACCTTCGATACCCGCACCATGAACGGCACGCTGGATGTCACGCTGCGCAACAAGGCACGCATCGATGGCCGCTTCATCAACGTCACCCGCGCCGACATCGACACCGACAGCACCTGGCGGCTCACCGGCGACAGCACTGTGGGTCACCTCCAGCTGGGCGCCTCCGGCACCGTTGCACTGGGCGACGGCAGCACCTTCAATACCCTCAGCGTGGACAGTTTCACCGGTGCTGGCGGCACGCTGCTGTTCAATACGGTGCTGGGCGATGACACCTCGGCGACGGACAAGCTGCTGATTGCCGGCGATGCCGAAGGCCAGGCCGGCGTGCGCGTCCTCAACGCCGGCGGTGCCGGCGCGAAGACCGATCTGGGCATCGAGCTGATCAACATCGGCGGCGCCTCCAACGCGCAGTTCGACCTGATCGGCCGCGCCGTCGGCGGGCAGTACGAGTACTTCCTGGTCAAGGGCATCGATGGTCACTGGTACCTGCGCTCGGAACTCCCGTCGCCGACCGATCCGTGCGAGGCCGATCCGAGCCTGCCGGAATGCAAGCCGGTTGATCCGGTTGATCCGGTTGACCCGGTTGATCCGGTTGACCCGGTTGATCCGGTTGACCCGGTCCCGGTGCTGCGCCCGGAAACCGGCGCCTACCTGGCCAACCAGTTCGCCCTCACCCAGCTGCTGCGCCACACCTGGCGCGACCGCAACGGCGACCACGCCGCCGGCAACGACGGCGTGCATGCCTGGGCCACGGTCGACTCCACACACAGCCGCCTGGGCGCGGTCGAAGACCAGCTGGAGCTCAAGGTGGACCGCTCGCGCCTGCAGATCGGTGCGGACATCGGCGTGTTCGACGCCGACCGTGGCCGCGTGGGTGTGATGCTCACTGCCGCGCAGTCGCAGGCGACCTCGCGCTCGGACGTCACCGGGTACAGCGCACGCGGCAAGGTGGAGGGCGGCGCGGCCGGCGTGTACGGCAGCTGGAGCAATGACGCCCTGTACCTGGATGCCTCGGTGCAGCGCGGCCAGTTCCGCAACCGCGTTCAAGGCGATGGCCTGGACACCGAGCGCTACGATGCCGACCTGTGGCAGTCCTCGCTGGAAGCCGGTTACCAGATCGACATCGGTCGCATCGGTGCGATGGCGCTGCGCCTGCAGCCGGAGCTGCAGCTGGTCTATACCGATGCATCCACCGACCGGCATCGCGAGACCAACGGCACCATTGTGCGCAGCCTCGGCGAAGACGGCCTGTCCGGCCGGCTCGGCGTGCGCATCGAGGGCGAATCCAAGCCCGACGTCGGCGCGACCGTGCGCCCGTACGTTGCGGTGAACTGGTACCGCGATGGTGCCAGCAACGGCATCGCCTTCGATGACGAAGCACTGCGCGCCAGCACGCCGCGCAACCGCTACGCGCTCAATGCCGGTGCCAAGGTGGCGTTCGGGTCGGGCGTCTCGGCCTGGGGTGGCCTGGGCCTGATGCGTGGCGACAGTGGCTACCGCGAAGCCAGCGCGCAGCTGGGAATGTCGTACGCCTGGTAAGTCGTGCCGCATGCAGTACAGACAGGAACGCCGGGCACTGCCCGGCGTTCCTGCGTTGGCCATCTGAACGCCCGATGGCCGCGCTCCATAGATGCGGCGTATCTGCAATTTCTTGCATGGGTTGCCCAACCTATCACCGCGACACTGCGCGTCCTCGCTGGACACCCTGTGTCGCGTGCGGCCCCACCGACTTCACAGCGCCATCACCTTCCCAGGAGGAATAGGCATCCTGGGGAGCGCGCTGACGGGGGCGCGGCTATCGCTTGAAGTGCTCAGCCATGTTTTTCCTTCTGACACGAGATCAAGACGATGAACGCGATGACGTCCACTGCCACCGGCCGCCCGTCGGTCCGCCCGCTTGCCTGTGCCGTGGTCCCTGCGGATGCAGACGTGCGCTCACTCCTGGGGTCGCACCTGCCTCACGCCCACCCGCGGCTGCGTCCGCTTGCGCTGGAGTTGCTGCCCATTCTTCTGGCCATCTCTCTGTCGCCAACGGCGGCATTGGCCGGCACGGTTGCACCAGGCACCTCACATACGGTCTACGAAGGCGACGCTACTAAGATCTGGAGCGTTGGCGCTGGGGCTACCCTTACCTTGGCGCCCGGAGCCACCAGTAGAGCTGTGGTCGCACGAGGCGCAACGCTGAACGCCGAGGGCGCCAGCATCACCGGCTCCGTCAGGCTCCGCGAAGCCTCCAGGGCCGTGCTGGCAAACAGCAGCATCATCGCAACCGAAGGGAATAATCCGAGTGCAGGCAGCCTTCTGTCCGGCAGCAGCCTCTCCATGCACCAGATGACGATTGAGTCGGACTACATTGGCTTTCGCCAGGACGGTCCTGATACGCATATGGACGTGGCCGACAGCAAGATCACAGTGGCAACCCGCGCTTTCTCGAACCACGGTGGCACCTTGGAACTGCGAAACGTAGACGTGATCGCCAAGGGTGCGGGAGGCAATGTGCAAGGCATTCTGCAGATTGGCGGCCACGTGTCCGCCGAAGATCTGCGCGTGACATCCTCTGACATAGGCATTGAAGTCCGCGCTGGCGAGGCCCAGCTGCGTCGTACCACGATCAACAGCGAGGGGTTCGGGCTTATTATAGGGTTCGGGACCGGAAGTGGTGCCGGCGGCATCGTCCGGCTGTCCGACAGCGCCATTACCTCGGGGAAACTAGCAGCCTGGGTGGGCGATGGCACAACGCTGGAGATCTCCAACTCGACCCTTGTTGGCGGCACATCCTCCAAGAGCAGTGCCCTTCAGATCAACAACACGACCGCAACGGTGCGCGGATCGGTGCTGTCCGGCGCTGGCACAGGGATCGCAGTGCACGCAGCCTCGGCCGACAGCAACCTGAAACTGGACGGTTCGGCAGTCGGTGCTGGAACAGGGGCGGGCCTCAATGCAGGCACCAACGCAGGACACACAGCATTCATCGATCTGAGCCGCGGCTCGCGCGTCACGGGTGCGGTTGCGCTGAATGCTGCTGGTGGTGGCACCGTTGCACTGACGGCCTCCGAGTCCCATCTGATCGGGGACCTGGTTGCCCACGAGCCGACAAATGTATCAGTGCTGCTTGAGAACAACAGTGTCTTGGTCGGAGCAGCCAACAACATCGATGATTTCCAGCTCACCAATGCCCGCTGGCGAATGACCGGCGACAGCAGGGTTGGTCATTTGGCGATGCGCGGCGCGACCATCCTCGAGCTTGGTGACGGCACCACCTTCAACACGCTCACCGTGGACGAGTTCCTCGGCAACGGCGGCACGTTGCTGTTCAACACCGTGCTCGGCGATGACAGCTCGGCCACCGACAGGCTGGTCATCACTGGCGATGCCGAAGGCCAGGCCGGCGTACGCGTGCGCAACGCCGGCGGTGCCGGCGCGAAGACCGACCTGGGCATCGAGCTGATCAACATCGGCGGTGCGTCCAACGCGCAGTTCGACCTGATCGGCCGCGCCGTCGGCGGGCAGTACGAGTACTTCCTGGTCAAGGGTGCCGATGGGAACTGGTACCTGCGCTCGGAGATCCTGCCGCCGCCAGACCCGTGCGATGCCGACCCGAGCCTGCCGGCGTGCCAGCCGACGCTTCCGGTCGAACCGGTTGATCCGGTTGATCCTGTGGATCCGGTTGATCCCATCGACCCGGTTGATCCCGTGGATCCGGTGGACCCGGTGGACCCCGTCGACCCCATCGACCCGGTCCCGGTGCTGCGCCCGGAAACCGGCGCCTACCTGGCCAACCAGTTCGCGCTCACCCAACTGCTGCGCCACACCTGGCGCGACCGCAACGGCGACCACGCTGCCGGCAACGACGGCGTTCACGCTTGGGCCAAGGTCGACTCCACCCACAGCCGCCTGGGTGCGGTCGAAGACCAGCTGGAGCTCAAGGTGGACCGCTCGCGCCTGCAGATCGGTGCGGACATCGGCGTGTTCGACGCCGACCGCGGCCGCGTGGGTGTGATGCTCACCGCCGCGCAGTCCCAGGCCACCTCGCGCTCGGCCCTGACCGGGTACAGCGCACGCGGCAAGGTGGAGGGCGGCGCGGCCGGCGTGTACGGCAGCTGGAGCAATGATGCGCTGTACGTGGATGCGTCGGTGCAGCGCGGCCAGTTCCGCAACCGCGTCGAAGGCGATGGGCTGGACACCGAGCGCTACGATGCCGACCTGTGGCAGTCCTCGCTGGAAGCCGGTTACCAGATCGACATCGGTCGCATCGGTGCGATGGCGCTGCGCCTGCAGCCGGAGCTGCAGCTGGTCTACACCGATGCCAGCACCGACCTGCATCGCGAGACCAACGGCACCATTGTGCGCAGCCTGGGCGAAGACGGCCTGTCCGGCCGGCTCGGCGTGCGCATCGAGGGCGAATCCAAGTCCGACGTCGGCGCGACCGTGCGCCCGTACCTGGCGGTGAACTGGTACCGCGACGGTGCCAGCAACGGCATCGCCTTCGATGACGAAGCACTGCGCGCCAGCACGCCGCGCAACCGCTACGCGCTCAATGCCGGTGCCAAGGTGGCGTTCGGGTCGGGCTTCTCGGCCTGGGGTGGCCTGGGCCTGATGCGTGGCGACAGTGGCTACCGCGAAGCCAGCGCGCAGTTGGGCATGTCGTACGCCTGGTAAGTCGTGCCGCATGCAGTACAGACAGGAACGCCGGGCACTGCCCGGCGTTCCTGCGTTGGCCATCTGAACGCCCGATGGCCGCGCTCCATAGATGCGGCGTATCTGCAATTTCTTGCATGGGTTGCCCAACCTATCACCGCGACACTGCGCGTCCTCGCTGGACACCCTGTGTCGCGTGCGGCCCCACCGACTTCACAGCGCCATCACCTTCCCAGGAGGAATAGGCATCCTGGGGAGCGCGCTGACGGGGGCGCGGCTATCGCTTGAAGTGCTCAGCCATGTTTTTCCTTCTGACACGAGATCAAGACGATGAACGCGATGACGTCCACTGCCACCGGCCGCCCGTCGGTCCGCCCGCTTGCCTGTGCCGTGCTGCTGGGGTTGCTGTCACTTGCTGCTGGCGAATTGAATGCCCGGCAGCTCGACGGTGAAGTGGCCGAGGTGGTGACTGGCGAGGCGCCGGAAACCTGGACGCTGCTCAATGCCTCCAGACTCAGCGTCAATGGAGGGCGAGCATTCCAGATCAGCGCTTCCGGCAGCTCAGCCGTGATCCTCAACGATGCCGAGGTGACGACCAACGCTCCGGCCGCCGTCCTGTTGGAGGACAGTGCCACGCTCGATGCGGTCAACACCCGCTTTCATGGCGGAATCTTTCTTCGCGGGGGCACGGCCAGCGCGCGCCTGACCAACAGTGTCATTTCGGTCACCAAGGCAGGGCTGGCGCCAAACCAAGGGCTGGCGGTTGGCCTTAGTTTGGCGCCAGTCGCGACAGAAAGCGGTGCCAGGAATCCTTACGCGCTGGTCGATTCCACCTCCATCTACGTGGAGGATGCCCCGGCACCGACACGGGACATCAACAGCGGCATTGGTGTGCGACTGCAGTTCGGTCGAATGGACATCGCCAACGGCAGCCGGATCGATGCATCGAACATAGGTGCGGTGATGTGGGGCGACATCAACCCCGATGAGAGGCTCACGCTCAACATCAATGATTCCACTGTGCAGTCAGGCCGTGGGGCCGCGATCCGCGTCAATGCGGCAGTAGCCAACACATACGATATTACCGTTGGCAATGACTCCCGTTTGATTGCGGGTGATGGCAATCTGCTGCTCGTTGGCCGCGATCTTGGGGCAACCAGCAACCGCACCGATGTCAATTTCACGGTGGACGACTCCCGCCTCGCAGGCAATGTGCTGCTCGATACGAGCACTGCCACCAATGGATCCATCAACGTGATCCTGCGCAACAAGGCCCGCATCGACGGCCGCTTCACCAACGTCACCTCCGCCACCGTCGGCACCGACAGCACCTGGATGCTCACCGGCGACAGCACTGTCGGCCGGCTGCAGCTCGACGCCACCGGCACGGTGGCGCTCGGCAATGGCAGCACGTTCAACACGCTCACCGTGGATGAGTTCCTCGGCAATGGCGGCACGCTGGTGTTCAACACTGTGCTCGGCGATGACAGCTCGGCCACCGACAGACTGGTCATCACCGGCGATGCCGAAGGCCAGGCCGGCGTACGCGTGCGCAACGCCGGCGGTGCCGGTGCGAAGACCGATCTGGGCATCGAGCTGATCAACATCGGCGGCGCCTCCAACGCGCAGTTCGATCTGATCGGCCGCGCCGTTGGCGGGCAGTACGAGTACTTCCTGGTCAAGGGTGCCGACGGGAACTGGTACCTGCGCTCGGAGATCCTGCCGCCGCCGGACCCGTGCGATGCCGACCCGAGTCTGCCGGCGTGCCAGCCGACGCTTCCGGTCGAACCGGTTGATCCCGTGGACCCTGTTGATCCGGTTGATCCCATCGACCCGGTGGACCCCGTTGACCCCGTCGACCCGGTCCCGGTGCTGCGCCCGGAAACCGGCGCCTACCTGGCCAACCAGTTCGCGCTCACCCAACTGCTGCGCCACACCTGGCGCGACCGCAACGGCGACCACGCTGCCGGCAACGACGGCGTTCACGCTTGGGCCAAAGTCGACTCCACCCACAGCCGCCTGGGCGCGGTCGAAGACCAGCTGGAGCTCAAGGTGGACCGCTCGCGCCTGCAGATCGGTGCGGACATCGGCGTGTTCGATGCCGACCGTGGCCGCGTGGGTGTAATGCTCACCGCCGCGCAGTCGCAGGCGACCTCGCGCTCCGCCCTCACCGGGTACAGCGCACGCGGCAAGGTGGAAGGCGGCGCGGCCGGCGTGTACGGCAGCTGGAGCAATGATGCGCTGTATCTGGATGCGTCGGTGCAGCGCGGCCAGTTCCGCAACCGCGTTCAAGGCGATGGGCTGGACACCGAGCGCTACGATGCCGACCTGTGGCAGTCCTCGCTGGAAGCCGGTTACCAGATCGACATCGGTCGCATCGGTGCGATGGCGCTGCGCCTGCAGCCGGAGCTGCAGCTGGTCTACACCGATGCCAGCACCGACCTGCATCGCGAGACCAACGGCACCATTGTGCGCAGCCTGGGCGAAGACGGCCTGTCCGGCCGGCTCGGCGTGCGCATCGAGGGCGAATCCAAGTCCGACGTCGGCGCGACCGTGCGCCCGTACCTGGCGGTGAACTGGTACCGCGACGGTGCCAGCAACGGCATCGCCTTCGATGACGAAGCACTGCGCGCCGGCACGCCGCGCAACCGCTATGCGCTCAATGCCGGTGCCAAGGTTGCGTTCGGGTCGGGCGTCTCGGCCTGGGGTGGCCTGGGCCTGATGCGTGGCGACAGTGGCTACCGCGAAGCCACTGCGCAGCTGGGCATGTCGTACGCCTGGTAAGGCGTGCGGTCTGCTGCTCAGCGGAAGTGCTGGTAGCCGCCCGTTCCGGCATCGTCACCGTCGCAGGCAACGCCCTGCCCGTCGGTGATGGTGCCAATGCGGGTCAGCCGGAGCTGCAGCTGCAGCGCCAGCGCCGCCAGCGCATCGCGCTGCGCGGGGGCCGCGGTGAAGCACAGCTCGTAGTCGTCGCCGCCGCGCAGGGCGCACTGACGTGCGTCCGCGTCCGCGAACAGGCCGCGCAGGGCATCCGACAACGGCAGCGCCGTGGCATCGAGCTGCGCGCCGACACCGCTGCGTGCGCAGATGTGGCCGAGATCGGCGATCAGCCCGTCAGACACGTCCACGGCGGCATGCGCCAGCCCGACCAGCGCGCGGCCCAGGGCCACGCGCGGGGTGGGCCGTGCCAGGCGCAGGCGCAGGGCCTCCCATCGGGGGTCGGCATGCGGCTGGCGCACGTCGAGCGTGCCGGCCTGCCAGGCGCGCAGGGCGCCGGCCGCGTCGCCGGGCGTGCCGCTCACCCAGATGTCGTCACCGGCCTGCGCCGCATCGCGCCGCAGCGCGGTGCCGGCCGGCACCTGGCCCATCGCGGTCACCGACAGCGACAGCGGGCCACGGGTGGTATCCCCCCCGATCAGCACGATGTCGTGTGCGTCGGCCAGTGCGAAGAAGCCCTCGGCGAAGGCGTCGATCCACTCCGTCGTGGCCTCGGGCAACGACAGCGCCAACGTGCACCAGGCCGGGCGCGCGCCCATCGACGCCAGGTCGGAGAGGTTCACCGCCAGGGTCTTCCAGCCGATGTCGCCGGCCGGGGTTTCGGCGGGGAAATGCACGCCGCTGTTGAGGGTGTCGGCGGTCACCACCAGCTGCTCGCCGGCACGCGGCTGCAGCAGTGCGGCGTCGTCGCCGATGCCCAGCACCACGTCCGCGCGCTCGCGGGTGCGGACGCGGATGCGGTTGATCAGGGCGAATTCGGCGAGCGACACGGGGTCAGCCCCCGTTTTCGACCTTGCGCCATTCAACGGCGGCGCGGTCGAGCACGCCATTGACGTAGGTGTGGCCGTGTTCGGAGCCGAACCGCTTGGCCGATTCGATGGCCTCGTTGATCACCACGCGGTACGGCACATCCAGGCGGTAGCGCATTTCGTAGGCGGCCACGCGCAGCGCGGCGCGTTCGATGGCATCCACTTCTTCGATGCCACGGTCCAGGTACGGGTCCAGCGCCTCGTCCAGATCCTTGCGGTGGTCGAGCACGCCGTGCACCAGGGCTTCAAAGTACGCCAGGTCAGCGATTTCGCGGGCCTGTTCGTGAGCGAACTGGGCGATCACCGACTGCGCGTTGCCGCCGGAAATCTGCCAGGCATAGATCGCCTGCAGGGCACGACGGCGCGCGCGCGAACGCAGCACGGGGTCGATGCCATCACGGCGGACGGGCTTTCCGGAGGGCTTGCCCGGGTTTGACTTGTTCACGGCAACTGCTCCAGAAGATTGACCATTTCCAACGCCGTCAGTGCGGCTTCCTCACCTTTGTTGCCGTGGCTGCCGCCCGCGCGGGCATCGGCATCCTCGACCTGTTCGACCGCCAGCACGCCATTGAGCACCGGCACGCCGAAATCCAGCTGCACGCGCATCAGGCCTTCGGCGCAGCCGTCGGCCACGTGTTCGTAGTGGCGGGTATCGCCACGGATCACGCAGCCCAGCGCGATGATGGCGGCATGTTCATGCGCGGCGGCCAGGCGGGCGGCCACCAGCGGCAGTTCCCACGCGCCCGGCACGCGGATCACGTCGATCGCTGCTTCTTCGATGCCGTTGCCGGCCAGGCTCTTGCGCGCACCGGCCACCAGCACATCGGTGATGCGGGCGTTCCAGCGGCTGGCGAGAATGGCGAAACGGGCCTTTTCCGGAGTCCGGAGGTCGCCTTCGTAGTGGCTCATGGTCGGCGTGGGGTCCATTTGATAGATGAATATTCTAACAGGCCCCGTAGAGCCGGGCTCTGCCCGGCTCACGTGGCTGTCTTGGATGGCGCGAAAAGCAGCCGGGCAGAGCCCGGCTCTACGGGGACGTCAGCCGCGCGTCAGCGTGGCCGTCAGTCGGGACGTCAGCCGCGCGTCAGCGTGGCCGTCAGTCGGGCCGTCAGCCGGGCCGTCAGTCGGGCCGTCAGCCGGGCCATCGGCGGGGCCTGTCAGGGGGCGACGGTCTCGACGACTTCCAGGCCGTAACCGGCCAGGCCGATCTGGCGGCGTGGGGTGCCCAGTACGCGCAGCTTGCCCAGGCCGAGGTCGGACAGGATCTGCGCGCCGGCACCGTTGCGGCGCCACTGGCTCACATCCTTGTCCTTGCCCGGGGTGATCGGGGCCGGCTGCTGGCGCAGGCGGGCCAGCAGGCTGTTGGTGTCGCGCGGGGCCGACAGCACCACCATCACGCCACGGTCGGCCGCGGCAATGGCGCGCAGGGCGTCGGTGGAGGCCACGCCGAAGTCGTCGCGACGCCAGTGCAGCAGGTCGGCCAGCGGGTTCTCCACCTGCACCCGGACCAGGGTCGGCTCGGCATCGACCGGGCCACGGACCAGGGCGAAATGCAGGTCGTGGGCGATCCGGTCGCGGTAGGTGACCAGGGTGAATGGGCCGAACTCGGTGTCGATCGGGCGCTCATCGACGCGTTCGACGGTCTTCTCGGTGGCCAGGCGGTAGGCGATCAGGTCGGCGATGGAGCCCATCTTCAGGCCGTGTTCGCGGGCGAACACCTCCAGCTCCGGCCGGCGCGCCATGCTGCCGTCCGGGTTGAGGATCTCCACCAGCACGCCGGCCGGTTCCAGCCCGGCCAGCATGGCCAGGTCCACGCCGGCTTCGGTGTGGCCGGCGCGGGTCAGCACGCCGCCCGGCTGGGCGATCAGCGGGAAGATGTGGCCCGGCTGGTGCAGGTCGGCCGGCTTGGCATCGGGCTTCACGGCCGTGCGGATGGTGTGGGCGCGGTCGTAGGCCGAGATGCCGGTGGTGACGCCCTCGGCGGCCTCGATGCTCACCGTGAAGTTGGTCTGGAACTGCGCGGTATTGGCCTGGACCATCGGCGCCAGGCCCAGGTCGGCGGCGCGCTCGCGGGTCAGCGGCAGGCACACCAGGCCACGGCCGTGGGTGACCATGAAGTTGATGTCCGAGGGCTTGACCAGCTCGGCGGCCATGATCAGGTCGCCTTCGTTCTCGCGGTCTTCGTCATCGACGATGACCACCATGCGGCCCAGGCGGATGTCCTCGAGGATCTCGGGAATGGGGGCGAAGTTCATGCGGCCTCTCCCTGTGCGTGCCCATGCGGGGCCGGCACGCTGATCAACCGCTCCACATAGCGGGCGATCAGGTCGATTTCCAGATTGACCGCACTGCCCACGCCGGTCGCGGCAAAGGCGGTATTGGCGACGGTATGCGGGATCAGCGCGACCTCGAAGCCGGCGTCGTCCACATCGTTGACGGTCAGGCTGACCCCGTCCACGCAGATCGAGCCCTTCCTGGCGATGTACCGCAGCAGGGCGGCCGGTGCGGCGAAGCGCCAGCGCTGGGCGCGGGCATCGTCGTGGATGGACAGGACCTGGCCGAGGCCATCGACATGGCCGCTGACCAGGTGGCCGCCGAGGCGGTCGGTCGGGCGCATCGCGCGTTCGAGGTTGATCACCGCGCCATCGGCGAGCTGGCCGAGCGTGGTCAGGCCAAGCGTTTCGGTGGAGGCGTCGGCCTTGAAGGTGGTGGCGTCGAACGCGATCACGGTCAGGCACACGCCGTTGATGGCGATGCTCTCACCGAGCTGCACGGCGTCGAACGGCAGGCTGCCGACGTGGAAGGTGAAGCGGACGTCGCCGCCGAGGGTTTCGCGTGCGGCCACATGGCCGACGCCTTCGATGATTCCAGTAAACAAGTAACGTTCTCCGCGAAAAGTGAGCGAAAAACGCCGCAAGGCAAACAGGCGGGCGCAGGGCCGGCAAAGGCCCTGTAGCACCGTCTTCTTTCATCCGGACTATACCGTCGGCTCCGGCATCTGACCGGATCTGCTGACCTTCCAGCGGAACCGGAAGCGCTCGCGGGCTCGTGCTTGCGCACCTACCGCCGGTGGGGAATCGCACCCCGCCCTGAAGACGTTTGTGTACCGGCGAACCGGCCCGGGCATTGTACCAGCGAAGCCTGAGCGCTCGCTTTCTGTAAAAAACTTGTTAATATCCGCGCCGCGCGACACGACGTCGCTCCTGCCGCTGCCAAGAAGGCGCCGGCTGAAACGGACATCACCACCCGTGAGGACCTACCCATGCGCAAGACCCTGATTCTGGCCGCCCTGCTGGCTGCCACCCCGTTCGCCGCCTCGGCTGCGGACGGCCTGAGCTACACCTACGCCGAAGCTGGCTGGACCCAGATCCAGGTCAACGATGACTACCTCAACGACCCGAAGGTGGACGGCGGCTACATCCGCGGCTCCTTCGCGATCGCCGAGCAGGTGCATGTCTTCGGCGCGTGGTCCACGGTCTCCAAGAAGTACAGCTACGCCGACGGCAGCCTGAAGCTGGAACTGAACCAGCCGGAGCTGGGTATCGGTTACCACATGCCGATGAGCGACCGCGTCGACTTCACCGCCGACATCGCCTGGGTGCGCCAGAACGTGGAAGCCAAGTCGACCTACGACGGCTTCGGCACCGTGCGCGAGAAGGACCACACCAACGGCGGCCGCGCCAGCATGGGCGTGCGTGGCAAGCCCTCGCCGCGCACCGAAGCCTGGCTGAAGGCCGGTTACCTGGACGGCAGCGACATGGACGGCACCTGGATCGGCACCCTCGGCGGCCAGGTCAACTTCACCAAGGCCTGGGGCCTGGTCGGTGAAGTGCAGGCTTACGAAGACGTCACCCAGTACTCGGTGGGCGTGCGCGCAAGTTTCTGATCGGGCGGCGGCCTCCGTGCCGCGCCATGATCGAACGGGTCCCGAAAGGGGCCCGTTTTTTTTTGCCGGCGGGCGCGCCCGCGCCCCTCACTGCCGCAGCAGCAGGCGCAGGTCGTTGCCAAGCACGCGCTGGTCGATCACGCGCAGGCGGCGCTGTTGGTCCATCGCGTGGATGCCCAGCCCGGACAGCAGCGGCAGCCCGTGTTCGCCGAGCAGGATGGGCGCCTGGTAGAGCAGCAGTTCATCGACCAGGCCGGCCTGCATCAGCGCGCCGGACAGGGTGGCGCCGGCTTCGGTATGCACCTCGTTGATGCCGCGGTCGGCGAGCAGGGCCAGCACCGCCGCGAGGTCGAGGCGACCATCGTGACTGGGCACGCTGGCGAATTCGGCGTCGGCGGCGTCGGGCGGGCTCACCACGGCGTCGTGCAGGTACAGCGTGGGTGCCCCGCCCTCACGTACGCGCGCGCACTCCAGCGAGCGCAGGCGCGCATCGAGCACCACGCGCAGCGGCGGCAGCACCTCGGCGTCGGCCAGCCGCACGGTGAGCATCGGGTCGTCGGCCAGCACCGTGCCGGCACCGGTCAGGATCGCACCGGCGCGCTAGATCCCATTCTTTTCACCCCCCCTGGCAACCCCACCAGTCACCCCC